>NZ_JAMYQZ010000001.1:0-179746 GCF_040321145.1 Mesorhizobium sp. M0514 | reverse complement strand
ATCTCGGGGCGGGCTGGCATCTGGACAATGAGGCATTTTTGTTGATCGCGACGCGATGGAAGACGCCGCTTCTGCTCGGCATCATCTTCTCCCCTATGTTCCTGGCCGGTTGCAGCCAGACCACGTCTTCGCACGGCCTGTCGGTCGCCAGCCTGACCGACGCCATCACGCCCAGCTTCCTTTCGACGCGCGCCTACCGCAACACGCCGAAGGAGAAGGAATGCCTGGAGCGGGCGATGTTCTTCGAGTCCAACCGCTCGAGCCGTGACGGCATGATCGCCGTCGGCACGGTGGTGATGAACCGGCTGCGCTCCGGCAATCATGGCAGCACCATTTGCCAAGTGGTTGGCGAACCGGGCCAGTTCGCGCCCGGCGTGATGACGCGGGCGATGAATTCGAAAGCGATACCCGATGTCGAGGAGGCCGCCGATGCGGTGCTCAAGGGCGAGCGCAAGGCCAAGCTGAAGAACACGATGTACTTCCACACCGCCGGCCTGAGGTTCCCCTACAAGAACATGCATTACACCATGGTTGCCGGCGGCAACGCCTTCTACGAGAAGCGCGGCCGCAACTGGCAGCCGCTGCCGGATGAATCCACGACCATGGTTGCCTCGGGGACGCCGCGCGCGCCTGTGCCTGAAGCGCCGGTGCAGGTTGCCTACGCCGAGCCGGTGGTGAAGACCATTGTCCGTCCAGATCCTGCCAAGCAGGCCGCGGCGGTTCGCGCAGCCAAGGCGACACGTGCCCCGGCCGAGCAGACCTATGTGACGGCTTTCGCGGCGCCCGCCAAGAGCGCCCGCGTCGCCGCCAAGCAGACGGAGGTGGCGATGCAGGAGCCGATGGCCGAGCCGGATGCCTCGCGTTTCGGCGGCACGCTGAACGCCCGCTACATCACCTCGGTTCCATCGGCGACGCAGGAAGCGTCGATGGGCTTCCAGTCGACGCCTGAGAACACCGACGCTATCGGCGCAATGATCGTCGATCAAACCCGGCCGCTCTCAGCCTACTGACGCCCAGAACATTTTCCGAGCCCGCCATGGCAGCATGGCGGGCTCGGTGCGTATGCGGCATGTTTCAAAGCGCGCGGAAAAATCCTAGATCAGTGCGATGTCGAAGCGAATCGCCGGTCCCGAGATCGAACGCCTGATCCAGCTCCTGGCCAAGGTGCCGGGGCTAGGGCCGCGTTCGGCCAGGCGTGCGGCACTGCACCTCATCAAGAAGAAGGAGCAGCTTTTGTCGCCGCTCGCCGCCGCCATGGCTGAAGCCGCCGACAAGGTGCGCATCTGCACGACCTGCGGCAACGTCGATACCTCCGACCCTTGCATGATCTGCACCGATCCGCGCCGCGATGCCTCGACGCTGATCGTCGTCGAGGATGTCTCCGATCTCTGGGCGCTGGAGCGGGCGGCGGCCATGAATGTGCGCTACCACGTGCTCGGCGGCACGCTGTCGCCGCTCGACGGCATCGGTCCCGAACAGCTCAACGTGCGCTCGCTCGTCGACCGCGTTGCCGGCGGTGAGGTGAAGGAGGTGATCCTTGCCGTCAATGCCACCGTCGAGGGCCAGACGACGGCGCATTATCTCACCGACCAGCTCTCGGGCTTCGAGATCAAGGTCACTAGGCTTGCGCATGGCGTGCCGGTCGGCGGCGAGCTTGATTATCTGGATGAGGGGACGCTGGCGGCGGCCTTGCGCTCGCGTACGGCGTTTTGACGCAATTGGCGGGCAGGATGTGCGACATGAAAGCTTCGCATTCTTCGAGGTTTGCGCCAAACACCCCCCTCTGTCCTGCCGGACATCTCCCCCTCAAGGGGGGAGATTGGCTGTCGCTTCGGTTTTCGCCTACCACCTGCGTTGAAAGAAGAATGCCGTCCGAGAAGCTGCTGATCTCCCCCCTTGAGGGGGAGATGTCCGGCAGGACAGAGGGGGGTGTGAGGGAACGCAAGCCTCCAAGGCTGCTACTATTTTCATTCCTTGCGGCTCTGCTCGCCCTCCTCCTCATCTCCCCCGCCTCCGCCGCCAAAATCGATGACCAGTTCCGCGCCTGGCTGCAAACCGATCTCTGGCCCGAAGCCCAGACCAAAGGCATCTCCAAATCCACCTTCGACGCCGCTTTCGACGGCGTGAAGCCGAACCTCAAATTGCCCGACCTCGTCCTGCCCGGCGAGAAACCCAAAACCCCGCAAAAACAGCATCAGGCCGAGTTCGGTTCGCCCGGCGCCTATTTCGCCGAAAAGACGGTGCGCGCCGTCACGTCAGGTGGGCGCACGCGCGAGGCGGCCAACGCCAGGACGCTGGCTGCGATCGAAAAGCGCTACGGTGTCCCGGGCGAGATACTGTTGGCGATCTGGGGCCGCGAGACCGGCTTCGGCGCGGCGAAAATGCCCTACGACGCTTTCGAAGTGCTCGGCACCAAGGCCTTCATGTCGACCAAGAAAGACTTCTTCCGCACCGAAGTGCTGGCGGCGCTCGAGATCGTCGAGCATGGGTTGGCGCCGGTCGGCGCCATGAAATCGTCCTGGGCCGGCGCGCTCGGCCAGCCGCAATTCATGCCGACCTCGTTCCTGAAGCACGCCGTCGACTACGACGGTGACGGCCACCCCGACATCTGGAATTCGACGCCGGACGTGCTGGCCTCGATCGCCAACTATCTCGTCCACTATGGCTGGGTGAAGGGGCGTGGCTGGGGTTTCGAGGTGACGGTTCCGGAAAGCGTTTCCTGCTCGCTCGAAGGTCCCGACCAGGGCAAGAAGATCTCAGCCTGGGTGGCGATGGGAATCAGCCGCGTCGGCGGCAAAGCCTTTCCGGCCAACGAACTGAAGGCGGAAGGGTTCCTTTTGATGCCGGCCGGACGCAGCGGTCCGGCCTTCATCGCCACGCCCAATTTCTACGTGCTGAAACAGTACAACACCAGCGACCTCTACGCCCTGTTCATCGGCCATGGCGCTGACCGCATTGCCCATGGCGATGCTGATTTCGTCGGCAGCTGGGGTGCGGTTGGCGGCCTGCATCGTTCCGACATCGCCGCGCTGCAACGGGCGCTGGAGGCCAAGGGCTACGATGTCGGCAGCGCCGACGGCCTGCCCGGCTTTAAGACCCGCCGCTCGATCGGCTCCTGGCAGGAAAAGAACGGCCGCCCCGCCACCTGCTTCCCCGACGCCGATCTGGTTGCTGCCATCAAGTAACACCGAAAAGAGCAGAATTTTCCCCATCGGCGGCTGCAATTGGCTCGCCCATGCTTCGACGCGCACAGCATATTCCGATCCAGTATGCCGGCTCGCAAAATGCCCGTTGCCGGTTGGAGGGCTGCCGGATAGGGTGTTGACCAACTGGAAAAAAATCAACACGGTATGGGTCTAACGGTCGTCCTCCGGCCGCGAAAAAGATTACTGCAGCCCTGAGCCGGGAACTCGGGGTCAACAATCAACAAAACAGGGAACAATCATCATGATGATGGAAAAGTTTGCTCTACGTTCGCGCGTCTGGCTCGCAGGTGCTGCCATGTCCGCTCTGCTCATTGGCGTCGCGCCTGCCTTCGCTGTGACACCCGCCGATACGCTGGTCGAAGGTTTTGCCATCGACGACATCATCTCCATGGATCCGGGCGAAGCGTTCGAGCTGTCGACCGCCGAAGTCACCGGCAACACCTATGATCTGCTGGTCCGCCTCGACCTCAGCGACACCTCCAAGGTCAAGGGCGACCTTGCCGAGAGCTGGACCGTTTCCGACGACGGCCTGGTCTATACGTTCAAGCTCAAGCCCGGCCTAAAGTTCGCTTCGGGCAATCCACTGACCGCCGCCGATGTCGCCTATTCCTTCGAGCGCGCCATCAAGCTGGACAAGCCGCCGGCATTCATCATCAACCAGTTCGGCATCAGCGGCGACAACGTCGCCAACAAGGCCAAGGCCGTCGACGACAGCACCTTCCAGTTCACCGTCGACAAGGCCTATGCGCCGAGCTTCGTGTTAAACTGCCTATCGGCAACGGTCGCTTCGGTCGTCGACGCAAAACTGGTCAAGGAACATGTCGCCGCGGTGACGCCGAGTGCCGACTACAAATGGGACAACGATTTCGGCAACGCCTTCCTGAGGACCGGTTATGCCGGCTCCGGCGCCTACAAGCTGCGCGAATGGCGGGCCAATGAGGTCGTCGTGCTCGAGCGCAACGACAATTACAATGGCGAGAAGGCCAAGCTCGCCCGCGTCATCTACCGCAACATGAAGGAAAGCTCGGCACAGCGCCTGGCGCTCGAAGCAGGCGACATCGACGTTGCCCGCAACCTCGAGCCGAACGATCTCGACGCCATCGCCAAGAATGCCGATCTCACCACGACCAGCGCGCCGAAGGGCACGGTCTTTTACATCAGTCTCAACCAGAAGAATCCGAACCTCGCCAAGCCCGAGGTTCGCCAGGCGTTCAAATATCTGGTCGACTACGATGCGCTGAGCACGACCATCCTCAAGGGCATTGGCGAGATCCACCAGACCTTCCTGCCCAAGGGCGTGCTGGGCGAACTGGACGAAAATCCGTTCAAGTTCGACGTCGCCAAGGCCAAGGAACTGCTGACCAAGGCCGGCCTGGCCGACGGCTTCAGCGTAACCATGGATGTACGCACGGGACAGCCGACAACGGGCATGGCGGAATCGATCCAGCAGACGCTTGGCCAGGCCGGCATCAAGCTGGAAATTATCCCCGGCGACGGTAAGCAGACGCTGACCAAATACCGCGCCCGCAATCATGACATCTATATCGGCCAGTGGGGCCAGGACTATTTCGATCCGAACTCCAACGCCCAGACCTTTGCCTCAAACCCGGACAATTCGGATGAAGGCAAGACCAAGACGCTGGCCTGGCGCAATGCCTGGGACATCCCGGACCTGACAAAGCAGACCGAAGCAGCCTTGCTGGAGAAGGATGCCGGCAAGCGCGCCGATATGTACAAGAGCCTTGAAAAGACGATCCTCGACACCAGTCCCTTCGTCATCATCCACCAGCAATTGGAAGTGGCAGGCCTGCGCAAAAACCTGAAAGGCTTTGCGCTCGGTCCGAGCTTCGACACCAACTTCGTCGGCCCGGTCTCCAAGGAATAGCGCCGGCGGACGCGCCTGATGAGCGCGATTGAAAACCAGGCGACGGCGGGGCAGGGAAGCGCCCGCGCCGTCGCTATCTTGTTGGCGATCGGCCGCTTCCTGGTCATCGCCGTCACCACCTATCTCGGCCTGCTCGCGGTGACCTTTTTCATCGGCCGCGTCATCCCGATCGATCCGGTGCTGGCGGTGCTCGGCGACCGAGCACCGGCCAATGTCGTCGAGCGCACCCGCCGCGAGATGGGGCTCGATCTTCCGTTGATCGAGCAATTCTATATCTATCTCAAGCATGCGCTGAACGGCGATTTCGGGACCTCGGTGCTGACCACCAATCCGGTGATGACCGACATACGCCGCGCCTTTCCGGCAACCATCGAACTGGCGACGCTGGGCACACTGATAGGCTCGTTGCTCGGCGTGCCGCTCGGCGTGCTGGCGGCGGTAAAACGCGGCAGTCTCATCGACCAGATCGTTCGCATTGTCGGCCTGATCGGCTATTCCGTGCCTATCTTCTGGATCGGGCTTTTGGGGCTTGTCCTGTTCTACGCCAAGCTCCAATGGGTGGCTTTTCCCGGCCGCCTCGACATCGTCTACGAGTACACATTCACACCGATCACCGGCTTCTACCTGATCGACGCCGCGCTGCAGGGCCAGTGGGATGTCTTCTACGACGCTTACCGCCACATCATCCTGCCGGCAGGGCTGCTCGGCTATTTCTCGCTCGCCTATATCAGCCGAATGACGCGCTCCTTCATGCTGAATGAGCTGTCGCAGGAATACATCGTCGCCGCGCGCGCCAAGGGCCTGTCTGAAACGCGAATCATCTGGGGCCATGCGCTGCGCAACGCCGCGGTGCCGATGGTCACGGTGATCGCGCTGTCCTATGCCGGGCTGCTCGAAGGTTCGGTGCTGACCGAGACGGTGTTCTCCTGGCCCGGCATCGGCCTCTACATCACCAATTCGCTGCAGAACGCCGACATGAACGCCGTGCTCGGCGGCACCATCGTCATCGGTTCGGTGTTCATCGGCATCAATCTCCTGTCCGATGTTCTCTACAAGGTGCTCGATCCGAGGACGAAGACAGGATGAGCGCCGAAGCAATCCAAACGCGCCGCGATTGGCTGCTCAGCGATCGGCCGGCCTCGCGCATGCAGGCACGGCTCGGCCGCGCCTATGTCGCCTGGCGGCGCTTTTCCGCCAACCGGCTGGCGTTTCTCGGCCTGCTCATCATCATCGCGCTGCTGCTGGTCGCCGCCTTTGCCGATGTGCTGGCGCCCTATTCGCCGACTATCGGCGATCTCAAGAATGCCCGGCTTTTGGCGCCGAGTGCGGCGCATTGGTTCGGCACCGACGATCTCGGCCGCGATATCTATTCGCGCATTCTTTTTGGCTCACGCTGGACCCTCTATGTCGTCATTCTCGTCGCCGTGATAGCGGCCCCCATCGGCCTTTTGGTCGGCACCGTCGCCGGCTATGCCGGCGGCTGGACCGATGCCATTCTGATGCGCATTACCGACATCTTCCTCGCCTTCCCCAAGCTGATCCTGGCACTGGCCTTTGTCGCCGCCCTTGGCCCCGGGATCGAAAACGCGGTGCTGGCCATCGCCATCACCTCGTGGCCGCCTTACGCTCGAATTGCGCGGGCCGAGACGATGACCGTGCGCAATTCCGATTACATCAAGGCGGTGCAATTGATGGGCGCCTCGCCGTTCCGCATCGTGCTGCGCCACATCATGCCGCTCTGCATCTCCTCGCTGATCATCCGGGTGACGCTCGATATGGCCGGCATCATCCTCACCGCCGCCGGCCTCGGCTTCCTCGGCCTCGGCGCTCAGCCGCCTCTGCCGGAATGGGGCACCATGATCGCGTCCGGCCGCCGCTTCGTGCTCGACCAATGGTGGGTGGCCGGCGCGCCGGGCTTCGCCATCCTCATCGTCAGCCTCGGCTTCAACCTGCTTGGCGACGGCCTGCGCGATGCGCTCGATCCCCGGAGTGGCGACCAATGAGTGGTGACCAATGAGCGGTGCACTTCTCGATGTCGACGACCTGCGCGTCACCTTCCCGACTCGGACCGGCCTCATCCAGGCGGTGCGCGGCGTCACCTTCTCGCTCGGCCGAGAGCGGCTGGGCATTGTCGGCGAAAGCGGCTCCGGCAAGTCGCAGACCGGCCGCGCCATCATGGGGCTGACGCCGCCGCAGGCTCTGGTTTCGGCCAAGAAGCTCGCCTTGGACGGCATCGATCTTTTGGACATACCCGCCCGCCAGCGCCGGGCGCTGCGCGGCAAACGCATCGCCATGATCCTGCAGGATCCGAAATACTCGCTCGACCCGGTGATGAGCATCGGCCGCCAGATCGTCGAGACGCTGCGCACGCATGAAAAGGTCTCCAAGGCCGAGGCGCGCGAGCGTGCGCTGGCCATGCTGGAAGCTGTGCAGATCCGCGACCCTTCGCGTGTCTTCGACCTGCACCCGCACGAGGTGTCCGGCGGGATGGGCCAGCGCGCCATGATCGCAATGATGCTGATCGCCGGACCGGAACTGATGATCGCCGACGAGCCGACCTCGGCGCTCGACGTCACCGTGCAGCTCGATGTGCTCGGCATCCTCGACCGCTTGGTCAGTGAGCGCGGCATGGGTCTGATCTTCATCTCGCACGATCTGCGGCTGGTCGCCTCCTTCTGCGACCGCGTCATCGTCATGTATGCCGGCAAGGTGGTCGAGCAGCTCAAGGCGTCGGAGCTGCGCGACGCCAAGCATCCCTACACGCGCGGCCTACTCAACTGCATGCCCAGGATCGGTTACGAACGCCACCCGCTGCCGGTGCTCGACCGCAAGCCGGAGTGGGCGGCATGACGCCAGCCATTTCGATTGAAGGGCTGGAGGTGGTGTTCGACCGTTTTCGCGCGCTGAAAGGGGCGAACCTTGAGGTGAAGTCCGGCGAATCCTTCGGCCTGGTCGGCGAGAGCGGTTCCGGCAAGTCGACGCTGCTCAAAGCCATTGCCGGCCTGGTGCCTGTCGCATCCGGTACTATCACGGTCAATGGCAAGACGCTGGGAGCGCGCCGCGACAAGGCTTTTTATCGCGAAGTGCAGATGGTCTTCCAGGACCCCTATGGTTCGCTGCACCCGCGTCAGACCGTCGACCGCCTGCTGCAGGAGCCGCTCGCCATCCACGGCTTTGCCGATGGCGAACAACGCATCCAGCGCGCATTGGATGAGGTTGGCCTCGGCAAGGGCTTCCGCTTCCGCTATGCGCACCAGCTCTCCGGCGGTCAGCGTCAGCGCGTGGCTATCGCGCGGGCGCTCATCCTCGAACCGTCGATCCTGCTGCTTGACGAACCAACCTCGGCGCTCGACGCTTCGGTGCAGGCCGAAGTGCTCAACCTGCTCGAAGAGGTTCGCCGTCGGCGCAAGCTGACCTTCCTGATGGTCAGCCACGACCTCGCCATCATCACCCATATGTGCGAGCGCCTGATGGTGATGCAGAATGGCGAAGCGGTGGAGAACCTGACGGCGGGCCAGCTGATCGGGCACCGCGTGGAGAAGGATTACACACGCAATTTGCTTAGGGCGAGCGAGGGGTTTGTTCGGACGGCGTGAACTAGTTTCTTCCGCAGAACAATCGCTTGGGGAATTCCATGGAAGAATGGAAGTTTGCAGATCCGCCCAATGTCGCGGTGCTATCGGACAAGAGCATATTCAAACGGGGCGACTGGATCGCATACGTTGTGCATGAAGCTGACGATGACGAGAACTACAACGATGAAGGCGGCAGTTGGCAATTCTATAGCAGCGACTCTCGAGATTGGGATGAACGCGAGATAATGCTCGTTGGCCTGCAAGAGGTGGTGCAGCAGGATGAAAGCATCCTGGCATTGGCCGACTTGCCAAAAGGCTGGCATGCTTGGCGGACCTCAAAATCATCGCCATGGCAGCGAACGAAATCGCGCCCCGAACCCTCTAACGATAACGAATGATCCGCAAAGCGTTAAGCGGGGTCTTGCGCCAGTTCGCCGTTCTCCGGAACAGATGGTTCGTCCCCCTGCTTAGGCTCCTTGATCCTGAACCACGTCACATAAAGCGCCGGCAGGAACAGCAGCGTGATCGCCGTGCCGGCGATGATGCCGCCCGTCATGGCGTAGGCCATCGGGCCCCAGAACACTTCGCGCTCGATCGGGATCAGCGCTAGGCTGGCGGCCGCGGCCGTCAGCGCGATCGGCCGCATGCGGTGCTCGGTCGCTTCGATCACGGCTTCCCAGCGGTCTTGGCCCTCGGCCACCAGATCCTCGATCTGCACGATCAGGATAACCGAGTTGCGGATCAGGATGCCGATCAGCGCCAGGACGCCCAGAATGGCGACGAAGCCGAGCGGTGCGCCGCTCGGCACCAGGGCCGCGACCACGCCGATCAGGCCGAGCGGCGCCACCGCCACCACCAGGAACAGGCGCTGAAAACTTTGCAACTGGATCATCAGGATGGTCGCCATCACGAACAGCATCAGCGGCACCACCGCTGCGATCGGTCCCTGGCTTTGGCGCTTTCCTCGACCGAGCCGGCGGTTGCAACGGAATAGCCGGTCGGCAGTTTGGCGATGAAGGCGTCGACCGACGGCTTCAATTCGTTGACGACGGTGGCCGGCAGCACGTCGCCGACCAGGCCGGCGCGAACGGTGATCGTCGGGATGCGGTTGCGCCGCCACATCGTCGGCGTTCGAGGTCGTAGCGGAAGTTCGCGACCGCAGCGAGCGGGATCGCTTCGCCGTTCCCGGTGACGGGTGAGCTGTCACGGACTGCCCCGTACGTGTATCGGTCGGCTGGTTAAGACCGGTCTGTCGAAGTGGTCCGCATCGACGACAGGCCCAATCGCCCGGCGGCGGTGCCAACTTGAGGAAAACGTGAAATAAGGTCAGAAGAGGCCTTGGCATTCATCTAACGAGAACGGGCGTCGGCCCGATGAGGGACGAAATGAAGAACGCAGCCATTTCTGAGCGCAAGAACCAGTCGATCTCGCGCGGCGTCGGCATGACGACGCAGATCTATGCCGACCGCGCCGAGAATTCGGAGATCTGGGATGTAGAAGGCCGCCGATACATCGATTTCTCCTCCGGTATCGCCGTCGTCAACACCGGCCACCGCCATCCCAGGGTGATCGAGGCGGTCAAGGCACAGCTCGACCGCTTCACCCATACCTGCCACCAGGTCGTACCCTATGAGAGCTATGTGCGGCTGGCCGAACGGCTGAACGGCATGCTGCCCGGCAAGTTCGAGAAGAAGACCATCTTCGTCACCACGGGCGCTGAAGCCGTCGAGAACGCCATCAAGATCGCCCGCAACGCCACTGGCCGCCAAGCCGTCATCGCCTTTGCCGGCGGCTTCCACGGCCGCACCTTCATGGGCATGGCGCTGACCGGCAAGGTCGTGCCCTACAAGGTAGGCTTCGGCGCCATGCCGGGCGACGTCTACCACGCGCCATTTCCGGTGCCGCTGCACGGCGTGTCTACAGCCGATTCGCTGGCCGCGCTCGACAGACTTTTCAAGGCCGATGTCGATCCGGCTCGCGTTGCCGCCATCATCATCGAGCCGGTCCAGGGCGAGGGCGGCTTCTACGACGCGCCGCGCGAATTCCTGACGGCGCTGCGCAAGCTCTGCGACCAGCACGGCATGCTGCTGATCGCCGATGAGGTGCAGACCGGCTTTGCCCGCACCGGCAAGATGTTCGCCATGGATCATCATGAGGTCGCGGCCGACATTACCACCATGGCGAAAAGCCTGGCCGGCGGCTTCCCGCTGGCGGCGGTCACCGGCCGCGCCGAGATCATGGATGCGCCCGGTCCTGGCGGGCTCGGCGGCACCTATGGCGGCAGCCCGATCGGTGTCGCCGCAGCACACGCCGTGCTCGACGTAATCGAGGAAGAAAAGCTGTGCGACCGCGCCAATACGCTGGGCGCCCGGCTGAAACAGCGGCTGCAGTCGATCCGCGACGATGTGCCCGAGATTGTCGACATCAGGGGTCTCGGCTTCATGAACGCGGTCGAGTTCAACGACGTCAAGAAGGGCCTGCCGTCGGCCGAGATCGCCAATGCGATCCGGCTGAAGGCGCTCGACAAGGGGCTGATCCTGCTGACCTGCGGCGTCTACGGCAACGTCATCCGTTTCCTGGCTCCGATCACCATCCAGGACAATGTCATGAACGAGGCGCTCGACATTCTGGAAAGCTCGATCCGCGAAGTCTGCGCTGCCTAGCGCAAAACCCTACCTCCCCCTTGTGGGGAGGTCGGACCGCAGGTCCGGGTGGGGGGCCTCGCGCCGACCCCAACCCCGCTGCTTCGCAGCGACCCTCCCCACAAGGGGGAGGGTAAGTGCGTCTAGCCCGCAGCCCGTGCCGGCTCATCCTGCTGGAACGCTGCCAGTGCAGCCTTCAGCCCGTCAGGTCCCTCAGCAATCGTCTGCGCCATCGGCGAAAACCCGGCCCCGAGCATCTTGCGGCCCAGCATATGGTCGCCCGGCCTGTTGACGGATTCGATGCCGAGCAGCCGGCTTCCAGCATAGTGGTAGATCGAGAACTTGTTCTCAGCGAGGTCGCCCAGCACGACATGGCTGTCGCCGCCCGAGGTCAGCCCGACCATCTGCAGTTTCATGTCGCCGATGTCAGACCAGAACCACGGCACCGCCGCATAGGCGTCCGTATGGCCGGTGATCGTGCGTGCGGCAAGCCGCGCCTGGTCGGTGGCGTTCTGCACCGATTCCAGCCGCACGTCGCCGCCGGTCGACCAGTGGCGGTAGGAAGCGGCGTCGCCGATGGCCAGAATATCAGGCACTGAGGTGCGCATCTGTTGGTCGACGCGGATGCCATTGGCGACAGTCAGTCCGGCAGCCTGCGCAAGTTCGACATTCGGCACGGCGCCGATGCCGACGATGACCATGCGCGCGGGCAGCCTTTCGCCGGTGGAGGTGATGGCAGCGCAGACATGGCGGTTTTCCCCTTCCAGCCTGGCAATGGTGGTGCCGGTGAGGATACGCACGCCGATCGCCTCCAGCCGTTGGCGGACATGGCTCGCCACCACCGGCGCCACGGCGCGGCCAAGCAGCCGGTCGACAGCCTCGACCAGGGTGACGTTGCGGTCGGCGGCCCTCAGCGTTGCCGCGATCTCCAGCCCGATGAAGCCGCCGCCGAGGATGACCACGTCTTCGCTTTGGGCGCTGAGCGCGCGGATCAGCCGCGCATCGGCGATCGAGCGCAGCGACAGCACGCCCGAGAGGTCGGCGCCCGGCAGCGGCAGAAGCCGCGGCCGCGAACCGGTGGCCAGGATGAGCCGGTCGAACGGCAGCACGCCGCCGCCCGCTATGTCCAGCTTGCGGCCTGCCGTATCGATGCTGTCGATTCGGACGCCCGGCCTGAAGTCGATGGCGCTGCCGGTGTAAAAGGCCTCGCCGCGCAAGGGTTGCGGCTTGGCATCGGCGTCCTTGATGAAGGTCTTCGACAGCGGCGGCTTGTGATAGGGCAGATCGGTTTCGTCGCCGATCAGTATGACAGGCCCGTCATAGCCTTCCTCGCGCAGGCTGGCGGCCGCTTGCACGCCCGCATGACCCGCACCGACAATGACGACCCCGTTCTTCATCGCAACCCGAATTCCTGTTTCAAATCTGGAGCATGATGCCGAAAAGTGTGAAGCGGTTTTCGGACGACATCATGCTTTGATTGTGAGCCGTTCCGCCAGATGGCGATTGTCTGCCGCCGTCGCAAGAGCCCCGGTCCGGGTCGCACCCGGAACGGTCGCTTGTCAATCGCGGCGTCTCTCACCTTGGCTGCTGGCTACGATTTAAAGTTGATAGTGCTAGTTTAGAATAATTCTAAACTGTTGTTTCAATTGAATTTTCTAGGGTTCACCAGTTGACTTCCGGCCTCGCCATCGTTTTATGGAGGCTCGCGCGTCAGCGCATCCCTTTGATGTTTGGGCCTTGAACCCGTTCGATTGGAGGCATTTGGTGTCTTTCTCCCGTGAGCCGCAGAGCGGCGCGGCATCTGTGGTGTCCTACGGCATGCCTATGTCCCGGCACCGTTTGGCACGCGCGCCTTTTACCGAATCCCCTTTGAACTGGAGACTGATGATGACAGCGCGATATGGCGGCAGACTGGCTGCGATCGGTGCCACGGCTATGTTGACGGCGGCGGTTTTCATCCTGCCGGCCAAGGCGGCGGAGATCGATGCCAAGGCGGTCATCAAGACCTATTCCGACATCGCGCTGGCCAAGTACGAGGATTCGCTGACCACGGCGCAGGCGCTCGACAAGGCTGTCGACGCGCTGCTTGCCAACCCGTCGGCGGACACGCTGAATGCCGCCCGCGATGCCTGGAAGGCGTCGCGCGTGCCCTACCAGCAGACCGAGGTCTACCGCTTCGGCAACAAGATCGTCGACGACTGGGAAGGCAAGGTGAACTCCTGGCCGCTCGACGAAGGCCTGATCGACTACGTCGCCAAGAGCTACGGCACCGAGTCCGACGCCAACGCGCTCTACACCGCCAATGTCATCGCCAACAAGGACATCGAGATCGACGGCAAGAAGGTCGACGCCTCGAAGCTTTCGCCGGAGTTCCTCGCCGGCACGCTGCAGGAGGCCGGCGGCATCGAGGCCAATGTCGCCACCGGTTATCACGCCATCGAATTCCTGCTCTGGGGCCAGGATTTGCACGGCACCGGCCCGGGCGCCGGCGAGCGTCCGTACACCGACTACGACCTCAAGAACTGCACCGGCGGCAATTGCGATCGCCGGGCCGAGTATCTGAAGTCGGCCAGCGATCTTCTGGTCTCCGACCTGCAGGAGATGGTCGGCAACTGGAAGGATGACGGCGCCGCCCGCAAGAACCTCGTCGATGGCCAGCCGAACACCGCTATCTCGGTGATCTTCAACGGCATGGGCTCGCTGTCCTACGGCGAACTGGCCGGGGAGCGCATGAAACTCGGCCTGCTGCTGCACGATCCCGAAGAGGAGCACGACTGCTTCTCGGATAATACCTACAACTCGCATCTCTATGACGCCATCGGCATCCGCGCCGCCTATCTCGCCAGCTACACGCGCATCGACGGCACCGTCGTTTCAGGCCCGTCGGTGCACGATATGGTCAAGGCGGCCGATCCGGCGATCGACAAGGAACTGTCCGACAAGCTCGATGTCTCGGTCGCCAAGATGGAGGCGATCAAGGCGCGGGAAGTGGCCGGCGAGGCCTACGACCAGCAGATCGCCGAGGGCAACACCGAAGGCAATGCTACCGTGCAGGCGGCAATCGACGCGCTGGTCGACCAGACCAAGTCGATCGAACGCGCCGTCGGCGCGCTGAACCTGAACAACATAGCCTTCGAGGGGTCCGACAGCCTCGACGCACCGGACAAGGTGTTCAAGTAGCACCCCAACCAACTACCAGCCAAACGGCGCGGAGGGGCGCCGTCAGCCAGAGCCAATCCATGCTGATCTGCCATTGCAACATCATCACCGAAAAGGAGATTGAGCAGACGATCGTCGATCTGCTGGATCAGGACCCCTGGCAACTGATCGTGCCGGCGAAGGTCTATCACACGATGCAAAAGCGCGGTCGCTGTTGCGGCTGCTTCCCAAATGTGGTCGAAACGATCATTCGGGTCACCGAAAATTACCACACCCGTTCGGAGGCGAGCGGCGTGGACATCGTTTCACACCTGGATCGCGTCAGAGGCCTGCGCGTCCAATATGGGAGCAGAATCCATGAAAGGCGAACCGCAGATCATCGAGCGGCTTAACGAGGCTCTGTTCCTGGAGCTTGGCGCCGTCAATCAATACTGGGTGCATTTCCGCCTGCTCGAAGATTGGGGATATGCCAAGCTGGCAAAGAAGGAACGCGCCGAATCGATCGAGGAGATGCACCATGCCGACCGGCTGGTGGCCCGTATCATCTTCCTCGAAGGGCATCCCAATTTGCAGTCCGTGGCGCCGTTGCGCATCGGCCAGAACGTCAAGGAAGTGCTCGAATCCGATCTCGCCGGCGAATATGACGCACGCACCGCCTACAAGCGTTCGCGCGAGATCTGCAACGAAGCCGGCGACTACGTGACGATGAAGCTGTTCGAGGAATTGCTGGCGGATGAGGAAGGTCACATCGACTTCCTCGAGACGCAGCTCGACCTCCTTGCCTCGATCGGCGAGGAAAAATACGGCCAGCTCAACGCCGCATCGGCGGACGAGGCGGAATAGGACCATGCAGGAATGCGGCGCCCCATAGATATTCTGCGCCGCTTGCGGCGGGCCGCCGGCCCGCTGCTCCTCAAAAACCCGCGATATCAGGCCTTTCGCGGGCTTTCGGTTGTAACCCTGGCGGCAATTTTGGCCCCGGCCCTGGCCGGATCGTCGGAACCGGTCGGCCTCGCCACGAGCCGCACCGACCTGACGCCGAAGGACCAGGCCCGCGTCCTTGCAGTTACCAGGCCAACCCAGGATTTCTCCAAGCCCGAATCCTTCGAAACGATGCAAGGCGGCGCCGGCACGTCGCGCAAGCAGGTCGACCGCGACGCCTTCTCGCAACCCTCTGAAAACATTACCTTCGAGGAACAGGGCAATTTCAAGCTCGGCAATGCGCTTTTCCGCAAGAACTGGGTGTCGTCGCCATCCTCGACCCAGGCCTCGGACGGTCTCGGACCCCTGTTCAACGAGCGCGCCTGCCAGAATTGCCATTTGAAGGATGGCCGCGGCCGCCCGCCGGCCGCCGACAGCCGCACCACGTCGATGTTCCTGCGGCTAGCGCGCGATGCGAGCACGGCCGAGGAAAAGACCGAGATCGCCGCGCACAAGGTGCTGAACTTCCCCGATCCGGTCTACGGCGCGCAGTTGCAGGGACTGGCGGTGCCCGGCCTCAAGGGCGAAGGCCGCATGTATGTCGACTATCGCGAGGAAAAGGTCACGCTCGGCGACGGCAGCGTGGTTTGGCTGCGCAAGCCGAGCTATTCGGTCGACGGGCTTGGCTACGGCCCGCTTGACCCGCGCACCACGCTGTCGCCGCGCCTGACGCCGCCAATGATCGGCCTTGGCCTGATCGAGCAGATCGCGCCGGCCGACCTCCTTGCCCATGCCGATCCCGACGACCGCGACGGCATTTCCGGCAAGCCCAACATGGTGCGTGACCTCAGCAGTGGGCAACTGACGCTTGGCCGCTTCGGTTGGAAGGCCCAGACCGCGTCGATCCGCCAGCAGGCGGCGGACGCCTTTGCCGGCGACATCGGCATTTCGACGCCGGAAGAGCCCAGTCACTGGGGCGATTGCACCGCAGCCGAAGAGGCCTGTTTGGCCATGCCCAATGGCGTGCAGAAGCGGCTCGGCCCGGTCGAGGCGCCACCACCGGTGATGGACCTCGTCACCTTCTATTCGCAGAACCTTGCGGTGCCGGCGCGGCGCGATGTCGGCGCACCCGCCGTGCTCGCCGGCAAGAAGCTGTTCTACGAGATGGGCTGCATTGCCTGTCATACGCCGAAATTCGTCACCATGCGCGGGAACAAGGCGCAGGCGTTCCAACTGATCTGGCCCTATTCCGACTTTCTGCTGCACGACATGGGGCCTGGCCTTGCCGACGGCCAGGCGGTGGGCGATGCCACGGGCAGTGAATGGCGCACCCCGCCGCTATGGGGCATCGGCCTGACAAAGACCGTCAACGGCAACGCTTTCTTCCTGCATGACGGGCGTGCGCGCACGCTTGCCGAAGCGATCCTGTGGCATGGTGGCGAGGGGCAGAAAGCGCGCGATCGCTTCGCCGCCGCCAATACGGCCGACCGCGATGCTCTCATCAAATTCCTGGAGTCATTCTGATGCTCAAGCGGGTTTTGCCTGTTCTACTCCTCCCATTGGCTCTGTTCGGTGCGTCCCCGGCATCGGCCTCGGTGAAAGCCTCCGACGTGATCCAAAGAGCGATCGACGGCTTTGTCCGCCCCGCCTATGCCAGCCTGCATGGCCATGCCGGCACCTTGGCGAAGGCCATGGACGCGCTCTGCCAGGCGCCGTCGCAGGGTAACCTCGATGCCGCGCATGCCGGATTCTCGGCCACGGTCGCAGCCTGGTCGTCGGCTGAAATCATCGGCTTCGGGCCAATCAAGGAGAACAACCGGCTGGAGCGCATGCTCTACTGGCCGGACCGAAAGAGCATCGGCCTGAAGCAGGTGCAGGCGGCGCTGGCCGGCAAGGATCCGACCGCCACCGATCCGGCGCAGCTGGCGGGCAAGAGTGTCGCGATGCAGGGATTAGGGGCGCTTGAGTTCGTGCTTTACGGCGACGGCGCCGAGACGCTCGTCGGCAAGGACGAGCCCTATCGCTGCGCCTATGGCGCGGCGATCGCCAAGAATATCGAGACCATGGCGGCCGATGTCGACGCCGCCTGGAAAAAACCGGACGGTTTTGCAGGCCTGTGGGCCAATCCCGGACCCGACAATGCGCTTTACCGCGACGGCACTGAAGCGGTGACCGAATTGGTCGGCGTGTTCATCAATGAACTCGAAATGGTGCGCGACGTGCGCCTCAAAGGTTTTCTCGGCGCCAAACCGCAGGGTGACAAGCCGAGGCAAGCGATCTACTGGCGCTCGCAAAACACCGGCCTTTCATTAGCCGGCAACCTCTCCGGCATTGATGCGCTGTTCCAGGCCTCGAAGCTCGGCGACGCGCTGCCCGAGGATAGCAGATGGATGGCGGAATCCATCCATATCCAGCTCATCAATGGCGTTGCCACTGCCAAATCCATCCAGGGTCGGATCGACAAGACGCTCGCCGATCCCGCGGAGCGCGGAAAACTCGAACATTTCGCGCTGATCACCTCCAGCCTGTCGGGCTTGATCGGCACCCGGCTAACCGCCGAGTTCGGCCTGACCGCCGGCTTTTCGTCACTGGACGGGGACTGACCAATGGTTGCGACACGCACGCCGCTGATGGACCGCCGCGATTTTCTCAGAGCTGCCGGCGCCGGCTTCGTCGCGTCAATGGCGCCGCGGGCCTGGGCGGACACGCTTGCCGCCGATGCCGTCTTTGCCACCGCCTTCGTCAAGCGCGACGGCAGCTTTGGCGCCGCTGTGTTGTCGGAAGCCGGAAAAGTATTGCATGCGATCGACCTGCCCGACCGTGGCCACGACGTCACCTTCGATCCGGTCTCGAAGCGCTCCGTGGTCTTCGCCCGGCAACCCGGCACCTTCGCCGTGGTCTTCGACCATGCCGGCCGCGAGCCGCCGCTGACCATCGTCAGCATCACCGGTCGGCATTTCTTCGGCCACGGTGTGTTTTCCACCGACGGCGCGCTGCTTTACGTCACCGAAAACAATTTCGACAATGCCGCCGGCGTCGTCGGGATCTACGACGCACGGGCCAAGTTCAGCCGCATCGGCGAGTTTCCGACCTATGGCATGGGGCCGCATGAGCTCTTGCTGCTCGGAGACGGCCGGACGATCGCCATCGCCAATGGCGGCATCGAGACCCATCCCGACTATGGCCGCGCCGAGCTCAACATCGCCACCATGAAGCCGTCCTATGTGCTGGTCGATCGCACAACCGGCGATCTCATCGAAAAGCACGAACTGCCGCCGGCTCTGCACCAGCTGTCGATTCGCCACATGGATGCCGACCCCACAGGCACCATCTGGTTCGGCTGCCAGTACCGCGGGCCGGGCACCGAGCGGCCACCGCTGGTCGGCCGCGCCACGCGCGGCAAGGGGCTGCAGCTGCTCGACATGCCGCAGGACGTGCTATCCGGCTTCCGGAATTACATCGGCTCGGTCGCCGCCAACCCGATTGCCGGCACGGTCGCGGTGTCTTCGCCGGAAGGCAATTCGCTGGCCGTCATCGACGCCGCCAGCGGCAAGATCGTCGCCACCAAGGCGCTGGTCGAGGTCTGCGGCCTGGCGCCCGACGGCCCGGGCTTCATGGCAACCACGGGTGCCGGCGAAATCATCGAAGGCAGCGGCGCGACGCGCTCCGAGCCCGACTATGTCTGGGACAACCACATGCTGCGCATCGCGCCGGCGGCGTAAGCCGTCCGGCCTGCACCGAAGCGAAGCCGCTTAACAATTTACGCGCTGGCTCTTGCGGCGGCGCGCCGTGGCGGGCAGAGGGAGACTGTTTTTCGAACCGGTCGCCCATGAAACTGCTCGCCATCGACTGTGCCGCCAATCTCTGCGCCGCTTGCGTCTATGACGCATCGGGCGACAGAGAGCTCGGCCGCTCGGTACTCGATCTCGGCAAAGGCCACGCCGAACACCTGATGGCTGTCATTGACGAAGCGTTGAAAGCGGACGGCACCGATTATGCCGGCCTTGGCGCCGTTGCGGTCTCCATCGGTCCGGGTTCCTTCACCGGCCTGCGGGTGGGCGTCTCGGCGGCGCGCGGCCTGGCGCTGGCGCTGAAGATCCCGGCGATCGGGGTAACGACACTGGAGGCGCTGGCGGCCGAGGCGAGGGCGGCATTTCCCGGCCGCCCGATCCTGGCGGCTCTCGATGCAGGCCGCGAGGAGATCCATGCGGCGTTTTACGATGCGGAAGCGATTTTGCGCTATGGTCCGGCTGTGACCACACTTGCCCAAGCCGCGGGAATGGCGGCGGACAATCGTCCGGTGCTTGCCGGCACGGCCGCCGTGCAGATCGCAGCCGCGGCCGGTCGCGATTTCGATATCGGCCCGACGGCTGCCACCGCCGACATTGCCGTCTACGCCCGGCTCGCCGCTGCAAAAGGTGAGGGCGACAAGCCGAAGCCACTCTATCTGCGCGGCGCCGATGCCAAGGCGCAGGCCGGGTTCATCCTGTTGAGGCAGGAAAAGTGATGCGCATCCCTTTCCTCCAGCCGCGCCGCAGGGACTATGCGCTCGAGCCGCTGACCATCGCCGACAGCCCGGCAGCGTCGGTGCTGCACCGCGAGGATTTCGTCCGGCCCTGGACCGATGGCGAGTTCGCCGCGTTGCTCGAACAGGAAACCGTGTTCGGCTATGCCGCGCGCGAAATCGGCCAGGGCGCCAAGCCGCCGGTCGGCTTCGTGCTGGCCAGGCTTGCAGCCGGCGAGGGCGAGATTCTGACCGTGGCGGTGGCGCGCTCGCATCGCCGCCAGGGGCTCGGCTGGCAGTTGATGGACGCGGTACTGCGCGAATTGCATGCGCAGCGGGCCGAGGCGCTGTTCCTTGAGGTCGACGAGACCAATGTCGCTGCCATCGCCCTCTACCGGCGGCTGGGTTTCCGCCAGGTCGGCCACCGCGCCAATTATTACCGCTCGACCGAACATGGTCCTACCGGCGCGCTTGTCATGCGCCGCGATCTTCGCTAGCCAAAGTTTTGGGGCAGGGCCAAGCTGCATGATCGGAAAAATCAGGATTTTCCTGGCGCTGAGCCTCGTTGTCATCGGTTCGCTGGTCCTTGTGCCTTTGCAGCTGCTGTCGATGAAGACCGGAATCTGGCGCGAGACGGTCATTCTGAAGGCCTGGCACAGCCTCATCGTCCGGACGCTCGGCCTGCGCATCCATGTCAAAGGTGCGCTGTCCAGCCAGCGCCCGCTGCTGGTCGCCTCGAACCATATCTCCTGGACCGACATCATGGTGCTGGGCTCCTTTGCCGATGTGACCTTCATCGCTCGGGCGGACATGGAGGGATGGCCGCTGATCGGCTGGCTGTCGAAACTGCAGCGTACGGTCTTCATCGAACGCGAGCGCAAGCGGACAGCTGGCGACCAGGCCAGCGAGATCGCCAGCCGCATGGCCAAGGGCGACGCCATGGTGCTGTTTGCCGAGGGCTCTACCGGCGACGGCAACACCATCCTGCCGTTCAAGAGCACCTTGTTCGGCGCCGCCTCGATGGCGATTTCGGAAGGCGCGGCCGAGCAGGTCTTCATCCAGCCGCTGGCGATTGCCTACACGCGGGTGCACGGCGTGCCTCTCGGCCGTCGCCACCGGCCGCTCGCTGCCTGGATCGGCGATCAGGACCTGATGCCGCATCTCAAGGTGCTGATGGCCGAAGGCGCCATTGACGTCGAGGTGCATTTCGGCGAGCCCATCGCCTTTTCCAAGGGCTCGAACCGCAAGGAAACGTCGAGGCTGATGGAAAGCCAGGTGCGCGCCATGATGCAGGCCGCGCTCGCCGACCCGCGCCAGAGTCGGTAGCGCAACCTAGAATCGTCTGTTTTTTGTCACGGAAAGGCGTTAGAAGCCGCCGGATGGATTTGAACACGATAGAGCGGAACGAAACCGACAGCGCCTTGCAAAGCGCTGCTGTGGCGTCCGCCTCGGCCAAAAAGGTCTTCGTCAAGACCTATGGCTGCCAGATGAATGTCTATGACTCACAGCGCATGACCGATGCGCTGGCAGCCGACGGCTACACCGCGACCGATGTCATCGCCGACGCCGACCTGGTGCTGCTCAACACCTGCCATATCAGGGAGAAGGCGGCGGAAAAGGTCTATTCTGAGCTCGGCCGCATCCGCGACATGAAGGCTGAACGCGCAGCAGTTGGGCGCGAAATGCTGATCGGCGTCGCCGGTTGCGTCGCGCAGGCCGAAGGCGCGGAAATCATCCGCCGTTCGCCTGCTGTCGATCTGGTCATCGGCCCGCAGACCTATCACCGGCTGCCCGATGTGCTGGCCCGGGTGCGTGGCGGCGAGAAGATCGTCGAGACCGAATACGCCATCGAGGACAAGTTCGAGCATCTGCCGCAGCCGAAGCGTGCCGAAATGATCAAGCGCGGCGTCACCGCCTTCCTCACGGTGCAGGAAGGCTGCGACAAATTCTGCACCTTCTGCGTCGTGCCCTATACCAGGGGCTCGGAAGTGTCGCGGCCGGTGGCGCAGATCGTCGCCGAAGCCGAGCGGCTGGCCGATGCCGGTGTGCGCGAGGTGACCCTGCTGGGGCAGAACGTCAATGCATGGCACGGCAAGGGTGAGGATGGCATGGAATGGGGGCTTGGTCGCCTGCTGTTCCGGCTAGCCGAGATTCCCGGCTTGGCGCGGCTGCGCTACACCACCAGCCATCCGCGCGACATGGACGACGAATTGATCGCTGCCCATCGTGACCTCCCGGCTTTGATGCCTTATCTGCACCTGCCGGTGCAATCCGGGTCAGACCGCATCCTCAAGGCGATGAACCGCAGGCACACGGCCAAGGACTATCTGGCGCTGCTCGAGCGCATCCGCGCTGCACGCGGCGACATCGCGCTGTCCGGTGACTTCATCGTCGGCTTCCCCGGCGAAACCGAGGCCGATTTCGAGGCGACGATGGGTCTGGTGCGCCAGGTGAACTACGCCTCGGCCTTCTCGTTCAAATATTCGCCGCGTCCCGGCACGCCGGGCGCCGATATGCCCGATCACGTGCCGGAAGCGGTCAAGGATGAACGCTTGCAACAGCTGCAGGCATTGTTGCTCAAGCAGCAGCAGGATTTCGGCCTGGGCCTGGTCGGCAGCACCATCGACACGCTGATCGAGAAGCCCGGCCGTCAGGCCGGCCAGAAGGTCGGCCGCTCGCCTTGGCTGCAGCCGGTTATTGTTGATGAAAAGGCCGGCGAAATCGGTGACATTATCCGGGTGCGAATCACGAAGACGGGCTACAATAGCCTGTTCGCCGAGTTGGCTTGATGGCCTCGGCAGATGAGGAGAGACGGTTGAGCGCTGCTGAAGTGAAGACTCTGCCCCAGAACCAGACATCCGGGGCCTCTGACATGGCGCACATCGTTCTGACTTTCGACAACAACAAGCTTGCCAGCGCCCTGTACGGCCAGTTCGACGAGAACCTGGCCCGGCTCGAGCAGAAGCTCGGCGTCGACATCCGCTCGCGCGGCAACCAGTTGACCATCAAGGGCTCGGCCTCGGCGGCCGAACAGGCGCGCCGCGCACTCGACAATCTCTACGGCATTCTCCAGAAGGGCACCGACATTGGCCAGTCCGACGTCGATGGCGCCGTGCGCATGGCCATTGCCGCCGACGACCAGCTGACGCTGCCGACGCTGGAACGCAAGGGCAAGGTTTCGGCCGCCCAGATCTCCACCCGCAAGAAGACGATCTATGCCCGTTCGCTCAACCAGGACGCCTATATGCGGGCGCTGGAGCGTTCGGAACTTGTCTTCGGCATTGGCCCCGCCGGCACCGGCAAGACCTATCTGGCGGTGGCGCATGCGGCGATGCTGCTCGAACGCGGCATGGTCGAGCGCATCATCCTGTCACGGCCGGCGGTCGAGGCCGGCGAGCGGCTGGGTTTTCTGCCCGGCGATATGAAGGAAAAGGTCGATCCGTATCTGCGGCCGCTCTATGACGCGCTTTACGACATGATGCCGGCCGACAAGGTCGAGCGCGCCATTGCCGCCGAGGTCATCGAGATCGCGCCGCTGGCCTTCATGCGCGGCCGCACGCTGGCGCATGCCGCCGTCATCCTCGACGAGGCGCAGAACACCACGCCGATGCAGATGAAGATGTTTTTGACCCGCCTCGGCGAGAATTCGCGCATGATCGTCACCGGCGATCCGACGCAGATCGATCTGCCTCCAAGCACCAAGTCGGGCCTCGTCGAAGCCTTGCGTGTCCTTGACGGCGTGGCGGGCGCGGTAACCGTGCGCTTCAACGATGTCGACGTTGTGCGCCACCCGCTGGTGGCCGAAATCGTCAGGGCCTATGACCGCGACGCCAAGCTGGCGCGCGGCCTCGGCGCCGAGAGCTGATGTGACGATGCGGGCTCATGCCTGAAGACATAAGACCTGGCGGCGGGGATAGTTCGGTTCCCGTCGAGATCGATATGTCGGTCGAGGCCGGCGACTGGCCCGATGAGGCGGCGCTGACGCGTCTGGTCGATCGCGCCGTGTCGGCCGCCTTTGCCGAAACCGCTGCTGCCGGTCCTTCCGAACTCAGCATCGTCTTTTCCGACGATGCCCATATCCGTACCCTCAATGCCGGCTGGCGCGGCAAGGACAAGGCGACCAACGTCTTGTCTTTCCCGGCTTTTCCGTTCCCCAGGGGTGGCAAGCTGCCGCCGATGCTGGGTGACATCGTGCTCGCCGCCGAGACGGTGGCGCGCGAAGCAGCCCTGGAAGACAAGCCCTTCGAGAACCATATCACCCATCTCGTCATCCACGGCCTGCTGCATTTACTGGGCTACGATCACGAGACCGATGCAGAGGCCGAGGAGATGGAAGCCATCGAGCGCTCAACGCTCGCAAGGCTTGCCATTCCCGATCCCTACACGTAATGACAAAAGACCAATTGACCGGACGACGATGAACGACAAACCAGAAACTGCCGCCCGCCCCGAGGCTGGCAGTGCGACAAAGCCTTCCGATACGACGGAAGAGGGATCGAGTCCGAGTCCCAGTTCCGGCAGCCCCGCTTCTGGTAGTATTGCCAGCGAGCCATCGCCTGCCGGTCCGTCCCTGTTCGACCGCGTCTTGGGCCTTTTCAGGCAGCGGAACGGCACCAGCCTGCGCGAGGAAATCGCCGGCGCGCTTGCCGAAACGACCAGCGATGCCGGGTCTTTCTCGCCTGGCGAACGCGCCATGCTCAACAACATATTGCGCCTGCGCGAGGTACGCGTCGAGGACGTCATGGTGCCGCGCGCCGATATTGAGGCCGTCGAGATCACCACGACGTTGGGCGATCTGCTCGGTCTGTTCGAGCAGTCCGGCCATTCCCGCATGCCGGTCTATTCCGAGACGCTCGACGATCCGCGCGGCATGGTTCACATCCGCGACGTGCTGGCCCACATCACCAAGGTCGCCCGGGTCAAGAAGGGCAGAACATCCAGGAAGACGCCGGCAACGACGCTTCTCGACCTCGCCCAGGTCGATCTCGGCCGCACCATCGGCGACCTCAATCTGATCCGCCCGGTGCTGTTCGTGCCGCCCTCGATGCTTGCCTCCGACCTGATGGGCCATATGCAGACGACGCGAACCCAGATGGCGCTGGTCATCGACGAATATGGCGGCACCGATGGTCTCGCCTCGCTGGAAGACATCGTCGAGATGGTCGTCGGCGATATCGAGGACGAGCATGACGAGGACGAGCCGCTGATCACCCAGACCGGCGAGGGCGTGTTCGTCGTCGACGGCAAGGCCGAGATCGACGAGGTCGCCAAGATGATCGGCGAGGACTTTACCGCCGGTGAGCATGGTGAATATGTCGACACGATCGGCGGCATGATTTTCAACACGCTCGGTCGCGTGCCCGCGCGTGGTGAGGTTGTGCAAGCCATCCCCGGCTTCGAATTCCACGTGCTCGACGCCGATCCGCGCCGCGTCAAGCGGGTGCGCATCGTCCAGAACCAGAAGGGCGAGCGTCGCCGCCGCGTGACCGCCCCCCGCACCGAGCAGGCCTAGGACAGAACGTCGCCCGGCCGATGACGATCGACGATCCCTTCAAGCACTCAACCTTTGGCTCGGGTGTCTTCTACAAGGACCCGCGAGCCGCATTGAAATGGCTCGAAACGGCCTTCGGCTTCGAGCCGAGCATGGTGGTCAGCGATGCCGACGGACGGCTGGTCCATGCCGAAATGCGTTTTGGCGACGGCTACATCATCGTCGATTCCGAATGGGCCGATCATATTGCCAGTCCGGTAAGCGTCGGCGGCAAGAACACTCAGTCGGTCTGTGTGCGTCTGAAAGACGGCCTGGACGTGCATTGTGAGCGGGCAATGGCGGCTGGAGCCCAAATCGTCGAGGAGCCTGCCGACCATTTCTACGGCGAACGGCAGTATCGGGCGCGCGACCCCGAAGGCCATGTCTGGACCTTCTCCCAGACCTTGCGCACCGTGCCGCGCGAGGAGGCCGAGCAACTGAGCGGGCTAACCATCGAGGGATGGCACCGATAGCGCAGCGATCGGCCGGTTCGCGTTTCAATAAATCTGATAAATCTTGGCTCTTGATTCGCGCGACCTGGGAAGTCTGTATGGAGCGCCTTGCCGGCCGGATAATTCTGCTTTGGGGCTGGCGGCGCGCGCTGGTGGCGTTTCTTGCCGGGGCGCTGGCGGTGCTCGCCCAGGCGCCTTACGATTTCTTCGCCGTCTGTTTCGTCTCGTTTCCACTGCTGGTCTGGCTGCTCGACGGCGCCACCGGCGAGGCTTCCGACGGCTGGCTCAGGCGCCTGCGGCCGGCTTTTGCCATCGGCTGGTGGTTCGGCTTCGGCAATTTCCTCGCCGGCCTGTGGTGGATCGGCGAGGCGCTTCTGGTCGAGGCCGACAGTTTCGCCTGGGCCTTACCCTTCGCGGTCGTCGGCATTCCTTTGGCGCTGGCATTTTTCTACGGCTTCGCCACCGTCGTCGCGCGGCTGTTATGGACCAACGACATTGGCCGCATTGCCGCCCTTGCCTTTGCTTTTGGCCTGACGGAATGGCTGCGCGGCTTCCTGTTCACCGGCTTTCCCTGGAACGCCGTCGGTTATGCGGCGATGCCCGTGCCGCTGTTGATGCAAAGCGTGTCGGTGACCGGCATGGTCGGCATGAATGCGCTGGCGGTCTTTGTCTTCGCCATCCCGGCCTTGCTTGCAGCACGCCGGCATGTCCGTCTCGGTGTGGTCCTGCTTGCCATTCTCGTCGCCGCCCATGCCGGCTTCGGCTATGTCAGGCTCGCGACCCCCGACAAGCCGACAACCCGCACTCTCGATGTCCGTATCGTGCAACCGGATGTCGACCTCAGCGAAAAATGGGACGCCTCGGTGCGCGACCGCATCTTCGCCACGATGATGGGCCTGTCGGCCGCAGCGCTCGATCCCGGTCATGACAAACCGCAGTTGATCCTGTGGCCGGAGACCTCGGTACCCTTCCTGTTCACTGAGCGTCCGGACGCGCTGACCGCGCTCGGCGACATGCTGCAGCCTGGTCAGATGCTGATTGCCGGCGTCGTGCGCGAGGAGCGCGGATCCGGGGCGGACGCCGACAGCCGCTACTACAATTCGGTGGTGGCGATCGATGACAAGGGCGAAATCGCTGATGCCGTCGACAAGGTCCATCTGGTGCCGTTCGGCGAGTATCTGCCGTTTTCCGGTCTGCTCAGCCGCTTCGGCATCGGACAGCTCGTCGCCGGGCCGATGAACTTCGCCGCCGGCAACGAGCGCCATCCGATCGCTCTGCCCGGCGGCATCAGCGCCTTGCCGTTTATTTGCTACGAGGTGATCTTTCCTGATCTTGTGGCTGTTGACGCAACGTCATCCCAGCTTATTGTAAACGTCACCAACGACGCATGGTTCGGCGACACGCCTGGGCCGTACCAGCATTTCAGGCAGGCTCAGATTCGCGCGGTGGAAAACGGATTGCCGCTGTTGCGCGCCGCCAACAACGGCATTTCCGCCGTTGTCGATACGCGGGGACGCATCGTCGACGCATTGGCGGTCGATGCACGTGGCGCCATCGACGTGCGGGTGCCGATCTCCGGCCAAGCCTTCATCTCCGCCGCGGGGCGGCGCATTAACGGAATGCTGATCATGTTGGTGTTTGCCGCAATCGCCCTCAGCTTGAACGTAAGGCAACGGCTACGGGTGAATTGACAGTCGACACATTAGAAACTCATACTGTTGCCGCCTAATTTTCTCGAAGTCGGTTGGTGTTTCTGTTGGGGCAGTTGGCTCCGGCATCGTTTGGGCGAGAAAAATAGAAAAGGCCGGAAAAATTCGGCGAGGAAAAAATGACAGAAGAAAACAAGAAGAAACCGAATCCGATCGACATCCATGTCGGAAGTCGCGTCCGCCTTCGGCGCAATATGCTTGGAATGAGCCAGGAAAAGCTTGGTGAAAATCTCGGTATTACGTTTCAGCAGATCCAAAAGTATGAAAAAGGAACGAACCGCGTCGGCGCCAGCCGTCTGCAGGCAATAGCCTCGATACTCAGCGTGCCTGTCGCCTTCTTTTTCGAGGATGCGCCAGGGCAGGAGCCGGTGGGTAGAGGATTTGCCGAGGACACTTCGATGGCTTTCGCCGTCGAATTCTGCGGCAGTCCGGAAGGGCTTCAGCTCAACCGCGCGTTCGTCAAGATCGCGGATGTGAAGGTGCGCCGCCGGATTATCGACCTTGTGAAGTCCCTTTCTGCCGAAGATGCCGAGTGATTCGGTGGGTCGATTGACCCATTGGCCCCAGTAATCCCCCGGGCCCGAGTAGCCCAGAGGCTCGACTGCCGGCGGTGCCAGCCGCCGGTGGTACAAGATATATTGCTTCGGCACTCATGCCAGAACCGCGGCACCGCTTGACGAGCGGCGCCCGGCACCGTTAACACGTGGCGCGCCAAAATCGGCAGCCCTGCCGATCGTTTTTTCAAGAGGGGACACCCGTGACGCGGCAGAACTACTTCTTCACCTCGGAATCCGTGGCCGAGGGTCATCCCGATAAAGTCTGTGACCGCATCTCGGACGAGATCGTCGATCTGGTCTATCGCGAGGCCAAGAAGACCGGCATGGACCCGTGGAAAGTCCGCGTCGCCTGCGAGACGCTCGCCACCACCAACCGCGTCGTCATCGCCGGCGAAGTAAGGGTTCCCGATACTCTGCTGAAGCGGGACAAAGCCGGCAACATCCTCAAGGACGCCGCCGGGCATTCGGTCGTCAACCCGGCCAAGTTCAAGTCGGTCGCCCGCAAGGCGATCCGCGAAATCGGCTACGAGCAGGCCGGCTTCCACTGGAAGACGGCAAAGATCGAGGTTCTGCTGCACGGCCAGTCGCCCGACATCGGCCAGGGCGTCGACAACGCCGCCGACCGCCAGGGCGAAGAGGGTGCCGGCGACCAGGGCATCATGTTCGGCTATGCCTGCCGCGAGACCCCGGACCTGATGCCGGCGCCGATCTATTACAGCCACAAGATTCTCGAACTGCTCGCCGCTGCCCGTCACGAAAACAACGGCGAAGCCGGCAAGCTCGGACCCGACGCCAAGAGCCAGGTCACCGTTCGCTATGTCGATGGCAAAGCCGCCGAAGCGACGCAGATCGTGCTGTCGACGCAGCATCTCGACGCGACCTGGGATTCCAAGAAGGTCCGCAAGGTCGTTGAGCCTTACATCCGTGAGGCGCTCGGCGACCTCAAGATCGCCGACGATTGCATGTGGTACATCAACCCGACGGGCAAGTTCGTCATCGGTGGACCGGACGGCGACGCCGGCCTGACCGGCCGCAAGATCATCGTCGACACCTACGGTGGTGCTGCCCCGCACGGCGGCGGCGCCTTCTCCGGCAAGGACACCACCAAGGTCGACCGCTCCGCCGCCTATGCGGCGCGCTATCTCGCCAAAAATGTAGTGGCGGCCAAGCTCGCCGACCGCTGCACCATCCAGCTGTCCTACGCCATCGGCGTTGCCCAGCCGCTGTCGGTCTATGTCGACCTGCACGGCACCGGCAAGGTCGACGAGGCCAAGCTCGAGGAAGCGCTGCGCACGGTGATGGATTTGTCGCCATCCGGCATCCGCAGGCATCTCGACCTCAACAAGCCGATCTACGCAAAGACCTCGTCTTACGGCCATTTCGGCCGCAAGGCCGGCCGAGACGGGTCCTTCTCCTGGGAAAAGACCGATCTGGCCAAGGCGCTCAAGGACGCGATCGCTGCTTAGGCATGATTCCAAAAAGTGGTACCGGTTTTTTGGAAAAGATCATGCTCCAACAAAGGATTAGATTGAGATGAGATTTCAGCCAAATCTCATCTCAATCCCAAATCTCATCTCAATCTAAGCGCGGCGCGCGACCAGGCCATGGATCCACAGGACAGGCGGAGCCGCGCGACCGAAGGGTTCTTCGGCCGCCGGCACGGCAAGACCATTCGCCCGCAGCAGGCCGCGGCGCTGGAAAGCGGTCTTGGAGCGTATGGCCTCGACCTCTCCGTCCAGGCACCGGCAGAATTGCGCGCGCTATTCTCAGCGGATGTTTCAACGGTTCGGCTGGAAATCGGCTTCGGCGGCGGTGAGCATCTGCTGCACCGTGCCAGGGAGGCACCGGCGACCGGCTTCATCGGTGTCGAGCCGTTCGTCAACGGCATGGCCAAGTTGATGATGGCGGTGCGGGAAAGGCCGCTTGCCAATCTTCGCGTTTATGACGACGACGCCACGCGCCTGCTCGATTGGTTGCCGCAGGCGTCGCTCGACGGCATCGATCTGCTCTACCCCGATCCCTGGCCGAAGAAAAAGCACTGGAAGCGGCGTTTTGTCAGCCCGCTCAACCTCGATCGGTTCGCGCGCGTGCTGAAGCCGGGCGGAAAATTCCGCTTCGCATCCGACATCGACACCTATGTGAACTGGACCTTGTTGCACTGTCGGGCGCATGGCGGGCTCCTCTGGCAGGTGCAAGATGGGGCCGACTGGCATCGGCCCTATGAAGGCTGGCCGGGCACACGCTACGAGGCAAAAGCCATTCGCGAGGGCCGACGGCCGGCCTATCTCACCTTCATAAGAAAATAGTTCGATGCGGGAAAGTGTCCCGCATCGACAGCCGGTCTGGCTTCAGAAACGGCCGATCTTGCCGAAAGCGGTCGGGTCCATGCCGAGCCGGCGCAGATCGTTGGCGCGCGGCTTGCGGCCGGCTTCGACGGCCCGCGAGGCGGCAACGGCGCTGCCGAAAAGGGCAAAGGCGTCGCCTATGGCGGAAAACACGGTACGGTTGCTCATTGTCTTGACCTTTCGCGCGCCACCGCGCGCTCATCTTAATTTGTGCAGTGCAGCATAGATAGCAAGTGACATCCGGGATCACAGGGCCGTTACCGCATGGCCGGCATGCGCCCCGCGCAATCCTGCCAGCCGTCGCCGGCTGCAGCTCTGCCCGGCCCGTCAACAGACTTGAAACACTGGCCGGGATCGTTTATATCAGCCTCAAATTCTTGGTCGGTATGACGAAGAGTGGGTCCACCCGGTCCCGCTCTTTTTTATTACCTGCCGGTCAGCCATCAGCAAAGAGATGGTTCGGGACGACGATCATCCTGATCCAGAGAACGACAGGAACCGCATGACTGCAACGGCAAGCGAAGCCGACGACCGCATCATCCGCGAAAGCGGTATCGATGCGCGCATCGCGCTGATCGTTCAGCCGGTGTTGCGAGGCATTGGCTTCCGCCTCGTGCGGGTGCATCTGTCGGGCCAGAACGGCCTGACGCTGCAGATCATGGCCGAACGCGAGGACGGCACCATGACCGTCGAGGATTGCGAAGAGGTCAGCCGCGCTGTGTCGCCGGCGCTCGACGTCGATGACCCGATCGAGAAGGCCTATCATCTCGAAGTGTCGTCGCCGGGCATCGACCGGCCGCTGGTACGCAAGTCGGATTTCGTCACCTGGACCGGCCATCTGGTGAAGATGGAAACCTCGGTGCCGGTCGCCGACCGCAAGCGCTTCAAGGGCAAGATCGCCGAAGCCGGCGAAGACGACATGCTGCTCGAGCGCGACAAGGCCGCCTACGGCGAAGAGCCGACGGTTCGCATTCCTTATGACGCGATCGCCGATGTGCGGCTGATCCTCACCGACGACCTTATTCGCGATGCCCTTTCGAAGGACAACCGGGAACGCAAGGAAGCCAAGAAACGCCGCGGCGAAGCTGATGATGCACCCGAAGGTGCTGAAGGCGGCGCGGAAGACGAAATCGAACAGGAACTATGATGAGCGGCCGGGCCTAAAAGCTCGGCAACAAGCTCGGGAGAAATAAGATGGTTGTAAGCGCCAACAGACTTGAACTGCTGCAGATCGCCGACGCGGTGGCGCGTGAAAAGTCGATCGACAAGTCGATCGTCATTGCCGCCATGGCTGATGCGATCCAGAAGGCCGCGCGCTCGCGCTACGGCCAGGAAACCAACATCCGCGCCGACATCAACGCCAACACCGGCGAGATGAAGCTGCAGCGGCTGATGGAAGTGGTCGAGAAGGTCGACGACTACGCCACCCAGATCGCCATTTCCTCGGCCCGCGAGCGCAATCCGGACGCCCAGCTTGGCGACTTCATCGCCGAACAGCTGCCGCCAATGGATTTCGGCCGCATCGCCGCCCAGTCAGCCAAGCAGGTCATCGTGCAGAAAGTGCGCGAGGCCGAGCGCGACCGCCAGTATGACGAATACAAGGACCGCATCGGCGAGATAGTCAACGGCACCGTCAAGCGCGTCGAATATGGCAACGTCATCGTCGATCTCGGCCGTGGCGAGGCGATTATCCGCCGCGACGAGCTGATCCCGCGTGAAAACTACAAGTACGGCGACCGCGTCCGCGCCTATGTCTACGACGTGCGCCGCGAACAGCGCGGCCCGCAGATATTCCTGTCGCGCACCCATCCGCAGTTCATGGCCAAGCTCTTCACCATGGAAGTGCCGGAAATCTATGACGGCATCATCGAGATCAAGTCGGTCGCCCGCGATCCAGGCTCGCGCGCCAAGATCGCCGTCATTTCGCGTGACTCGTCGATCGATCCGGTCGGCGCCTGCGTCGGTATGCGCGGCAGCCGCGTCCAGGCCGTGGTCGGCGAATTGCAGGGCGAAAAGATCGACATCATCCCGTGGTCGCCTTCGGCTGCCTCCTTCATCGTCAACGCGCTGCAGCCGGCGGAAGTCGCCAAGGTCGTGCTCGACGAGGATGCCGAGCGCATCGAAGTGGTGGTTCCCGATGACCAGCTGTCGCTTGCCATCGGTCGTCGTGGCCAGAACGTGCGTCTTGCCTCGCAGCTCACCGGCTGGGACATCGACATCCTGACCGAGGCCGAGGAATCCGAGCGCCGCCAGAAGGAATTCGTCGAACGCTCGTCGCTGTTCATGGAAGCCCTTGATGTCGACGAGATGGTCGGCCAGGTGTTGGCCTCCGAAGGCTTCACCAGCGTCGAGGAAGTTGCCTATGTCGATTCGGGCGAGATCGCCTCGATCGACGGTTTCGACGAAGACACCGCTTCGGAGATCCAGACCCGCGCCCGCGAATATCTGGAGAAGATCGAAGCCGAGCATGACGACAAGCGCAAGGCGCTGGGCGTCACCGACGAACTGCGCGAGATCCCTGGCGTCACCACCGCCATGATGGTGACGCTCGGCGAGGATGGCGTGAAGACGATCGAGGATTTCGCCGGCTATGCCGCCGACGACCTGACCGGCTGGAAGGAACGCAAGGACGGCGAGACCAAGGTATTCCCGGGTGTGCTCGCCAATCACGGCGTGTCGCGCGCCGACGCCGAGCAGATGGTTCTGGCAGCCCGCCTCAAGGCCGGCTGGATCACCGAAGACGAGCTTGCAGCCGAACAGGTCCCGGCTGACGAAGCCGTTGGTGCGTGAGGTGAAACCGCATCGCACACAACCCGCCCCAGGACGAGATGAACGATCGCACCTGCATCGTCACGCGCAAGCAAGCCGAGCCGGATGAGCTGATCCGTTTCGTCGTCGGCCCGGATTCGGCCGTCGTTCCTGACCTGAAGAGAAATCTGCCCGGCCGTGGTTGTTGGGTGAGCGCCGACCGCCTACATATCGACAAGGCGGCGGCGAAGAACCTGTTTGCCCGCGCCTTCAAGGCGCAGGTCGTCGTGCCGCCCGATCTCGGCGGCATGGTCGACGGACTGCTTGCACGATCCGCTTTGGGTATGCTTGGCCTTGCCCGCAAGGCTGGCTCGATCGCACTCGGCGCAACCAAGGTCGAGAGCGCGGTGCGCTCGGGGTCGGCGCTTTTCGTGCTCCACGCGATCGAAGCATCCGACGATGGCGTGCGCAAGATCAGTCAGGCGCGGCGGGCAACTGTCCACCTCGGCGGGCCTGCAGTCCTTGCCTACAAACTTTTCTCCGAGGCCGAGTTGAGCTTGGCATTGGGGGGTACAAATGTGATACATGCTGCCGTTCTCGCGGGAGACGCGGGCAAGGCGGTTGAGAGGCGCATGGTTGCGCTCGACCGATATCGGGGCGGAACCCCCGACGATCTGGCAATGCTTGCGGCCGTTGCTGACGAAGATGATGCTGCAGAGGATATGGAATGAGCGATACGAAATCGGGCGACGACAAGACGTTGAGTGTTACACCGAAGAAGACCTTGACGCTGAAGCGCCCCGGTACCGAGCAGAGCGTCGTGCGACAGAATTTCTCGCATGGCCGCACCAAGCAGGTCCAGGTCGAGATCAAGAAGCGCAAATTCTCCATGCCCGGCGACAAGCCGGAGCCGGTGGCTGCACCCGTATTTACGCCCAAGCCCGCGGTAGTGGCAGCCCCCGTCGTGCAGGAAGCGCCCAAGGCGCCGCCTCCGCCGCCGCCGGCCGAACGCGGCGGCATGGTGCTGAACGAACTGTCGCGCAATGAAATGGAAGCGCGCCGCAGGGCGCTCGAAGGCTCCAAGGTTCGCGACGTCGAGGACCGCCAACGCGCCATCGAAGAGGCCAAGCGCCGCAACGAGGATGAGGAACGCCGCAAGCGCGAGCGCGAGGAATCCGCGCGCCGTCAGGCCGAGGAAGAAGCCCGCCTGCAGACCGAGGCCGAGTCCCGCCGCCGCGCCGAGGAAGAAGCGCGCCGCCGCGCGCCGCAGGCTGCCGAGCTTGTGGCGTCGGACGATGAGGAAGAGGTCAAGCCGAAGCGCACCGCCGCCGGCGCCCCGGTACGCCGTCCGGTTACGCCCGAAGTGGCGCGCCCGGCCAAGCCGACCAAGGCCGAGGAAGACCGTCGTCGCGGCAAGCTGACCCTCAACACGGCTCTTTCCGACGAGGACGCGCGCGCCCGCTCGCTGTCGTCGATGCGTCGCCGCCAGGAAAAATTCAAGCGCGCGATGCACAATGAGCCGCGCGAGAAGGTTATGCGCGAAGTGATCCTGCCTGAAACCATCACCATCCAGGAACTGGCGCAGCGCATGTCCGAGCGCGCCGTCGATGTGGTTAAGTACTTCATGAAGCAGGGCCAGATCCTGAAGCCGGGCGACATCATCGACGCCGACACGGCCGAGCTGGTCGCCACCGAATTCGGCCACACGGTCCGCCGCGTCGCCGAGTCCGACATCGAGGAAGGCCTGTTCAACATTGCCGACAATGCCGAGGACCTGGTGTCGCGGCCGCCTGTCGTGACCATCATGGGCCATGTCGACCACGGCAAGACCTCGCTGCTCGACGCCATCCGCAATGCCAATGTCGTCTCCGGCGAAGCCGGCGGCATCACCCAGCATATCGGCGCCTACCAGGTCGAGAAGAACGGGCAGAAGATCACCTTCATCGACACGCCCGGTCACGCCGCCTTCACGGCGATGCGCGCCCGTGGCGCTCAGGCAACCGACATCGCCATCCTGGTGGTGGCGGCCGACGACAGCGTCATGCCGCAGACCATCGAATCGATCAGCCATGCCAAGGCCGCCGGCGTTCCGATTATCGTGGCGATCAACAAGATCGACAAGCATGATGCCGATCCGCAGAAGGTGCGGTCCGAACTGCTGCGCCATGAGGTGTTCGTCGAATCGATGGGCGGTGAAGTGCTGGACGTCGAAGTGTCGGCGACCAAGGGCACCAACCTCGACAAGCTGTTGGAAGCGATCCTGCTGCAGGCCGAAATCCTCGACCTCAAGGCCAATCCGGACCGTACCGCCGAGGGCGTGGTCATCGAAGCCCAGCTGGACAAGGGCCGTGGCCCCGTCGCCACCGTACTGGTGCAGACCGGCACTTTGATGCCGGGCGACATCCTCGTCGCCGGCAACGAATGGGGCCGGGTGCGCGCGCTGGTCAACGACCGTGGCGAGCAGATCAAGGAGGCGCCGCCGGCAATGCCGGTCGAGGTGCTCGGCCTGCAGGGCACGCCGCAAGCCGGCGACCGCTTCGCTGTCGTCAACAACGAGGCCCGCGCCCGCGAGATCACCGAATATCGCCAGCGTCTGGCGCGCGAGAAGGCAGTGGCTCGCCATGCCGGCCAGCGCGGCTCGCTCGAACAGATGATGTCGCAGCTGCAGACGAGCGGGTTGAAGGAATTCCCGCTGGTCATCAAGGGCGACGTGCAGGGTTCGATCGAGGCGATCAACGCCGCTCTCGACAAGCTTGGCACCGACGAGGTGCGTGCGCGCATCGTTCATGCCGGCGCCGGCGCCATCACCGAAAGCGACGTGTCGCTGGCGGAGACCTCGGGGGCCGCGATCATCGGCTTCAACGTCCGTGCCAACGTGCAGGCACGTGCGGCCGCGGCGGCCGCGGGCATCGAAATCCGCTACTACTCGATCATCTACAACCTCGTCGACGATGTGAAGGCAGCACTTTCCGGCCTGCTGTCGCCGGAACGCCGCGAGACCTTCATCGGCAATGCCGAGATCCTCGAGATCTTTGACATCACCAAGGTCGGCAAGATCGCCGGCTGCCGTGTCACCGAAGGCAAGGTCGAGCGTGGAGCGGGCGTGCGCCTGATCCGCGACAACGTCGTCATCCACGAAGGTACGCTGAAGACCCTCAAGCGCTTCAAGGATGAAGTCGCGGAAGTTCCGGGCGGCCAGGAGTGCGGCATGGCCTTCCAGAACTACGAGGACATGCGCGTCGGCGACATCATCGAGTGCTTCCGCGTCGAGATGGTGACCCGGACGCTCTGAGTTCGTATACTGTCGATACGACCGGGCGGTGGTCGAAAGACCGCCGCCCTAACTTTAATGCCTGTCGCCCAAAAGTGCGGGATAAACGACATGCATAGAACACATATGAGACATGGCGGCACGGTCCCATCCCGCGCCTCACGCTTTCCGGATTGAGAAAAATGCCCCGTCCAACCGCCTCCAGCCCATCCCAGCGCATGCTTCGCGTCGCCGAACAGGTGCGCCATGCGCTGTCGGAAACCTTGCAGCGCGGCGAGATTATCGACCCGCTGATCGAGAACACCGTGGTTTCGGTCTCGGAAGTGCGCATGTCCACTGATCTGAGGGTCGCAACGGCCTTCGTTTCGCCGCTCGGCGCCAAGGACACGGGTGCGGTCATCGACGCGCTCAACAAGCATGCGAAGTTCGTCCGTGGCCGCGTCTCCGGCGCGCTCCGCCAGATGAAGTTCATGCCGGAGTTCCGCTTCAAGCTCGATACGTCCTTCGACAATTTCGCCAGGATCAACGATTTGCTGAAATCGCCGGAAGTCGCGCGAGACTTGGGTACCGATGGCGAAGACAACGACAAGGACGAGAAATAGTGGGGCGCCGCGGCAAGAAGAAGGGCCGGCCGATCTCCGGCTGGGTGGTGCTGGACAAGCCGGTTGGCATGGGTTCGACCGAAGCCGTCTCCAAGATCAAATGGCTTTTCCAGGCCGAAAAGGCCGGCCATGCCGGCACGCTCGACCCGCTGGCCTCTGGCATGCTGCCGATCGCGCTGGGCGAGGCAACCAAGACCGTGCCTTATGTGCAGGACGGCGCCAAAATCTACCGGTTCACCGTCGCTTGGGGCGAGGAGCGTTCGACCGACGATCTCGAAGGCCCGGTGACGCAAAGTTCCGACCGCCGTCCGGCGGAAGAAGATGTCAGGGCGCTGCTGCCGAACTACACCGGCGTCATCATGCAGACACCGCCGCAATTCTCGGCCATCAAGATATCAGGCGAACGCGCCTACGATCTCGCCCGTGGGGGCGAGACAGTCGACATCCCCGCGCGCGAGATCGAGATCGGCCGTCTGGACATCGTCGAGCACGCTGCCGACCACACTTCGTTCGAGGTCGAATGCGGCAAAGGCACCTATGTGCGCTCGCTGGCCCGCGACATGGGCCGCGACCTCGGCTGCTTCGGCCACATCGCCGAATTGCGCAGGGTCGAGGTCGAGCCGTTCACCCAGGAGGATTTCGTCACCGTCGCCGAACTGGAGGCCGCCCGTTTCGGCGAACAGCGCGAAGCTGACGAAGAGGGCGACGCCGATGTTGCCGACGCGCCGATCGACTTTGGCGCAATCGATGCGCTGCTCGTCGACACGGCCGCCGCGCTCGACTGCCTGCCGCAGATTGCCATCAGCGACGAAGCGGCGACCAAGATCCGCCTTGGCAATCCCGTCATCATCCGCGGCCGCGACGCGCCCGTGGAAGCCGAGGAAGCCTGCGCCACCGCGCGCGGCAAGCTTGTCGCCATCGGCGCCATCGAGCAAGGCATGTTCAAGCCGAAGCGGGTCTTTGCCGGCTGACCACTCCCGTCTAGTTTTACGTCGACGTCACATCCGAGGGGCACATGGCAAAGGCTGAGGCGGTGAAGAAGCGGGCGCCGGTGACAACGCGCCGGCCGCCGGTTGGAGCCTCGCCCGGCACGCTGATCGCCGATCCGGCGGCGCGACGGTCCGAGCTGCGGCTGACGCTGATTTCGCCTGAAAAATTCAAGACCATCAACGATGCCAGCATCGACGATCTCAACACCCATTGCGACAACTGGCCGGTCGTCTGGTTGGACTGCACCGGTCTCGCCAACATCCAGCTGATCGAGGAGATCGGCCGGATCTTCAACCTGCATCCACTGGCTCTGGAAGATGTCGTCAACACCGGCCAGCGGCCGAAGGTCGACTTCTTCGAGGACCACGCCTTCGTCGTCATGCGCATGATCGACGACGTCAAGGTGCATCGCTATGAGCAGATCGCGGTGTTCTTCGGCAAGAAATTCGTCGTCACCTTCCAGGAGCGCGAAGGCGATCCTTTCGACCCCGTGCGCAAGCGCATCGCCGCAGCGTTGCCCAACCGCTTGCGGATGCGCGGCGCCGACTATCTGGCCTATGCGCTCATCGATTCCATCGTCGACAGCTATTTCCCGCCGATTGAGGCCGCTAGCGAGGAGGTCGATGGCATCGAGGACGAGATGCTCAACACGCCTCACAAGCATCAGATGCGCCAGCTGCACGAATTGCGGCGCGACGCCAATGTGCTCAAGGGCGTGCTGTGGCCGATGCGCGACACGCTGGCGACGCTGATCCGCAACGACGTGCCCTATGTGAAGCCGGAGACGAAAATCTTCTTCAACGACACGCTCGACCACGCATTGCGGCTGATCGAGCTGGTCGAGAACCAGCGTGATATGCTGACCGGCTTGATCGAAATGCATTTGTCGCTGAGCCAGGCGCGCACCAACGATGTGATCTCTTATCTCACCATCGTCTCGGTGATTTTCATGCCGCTAACCTTCCTGGTCGGTATCTGGGGGATGAATTTCGATCCCGAGAGCTCGCCGTGGAACATGCCGGAACTGAAAGCCTACTATGGCTACCCGGCTTCGCTGCTGTTCATGCTGGCCGTTGCTGTCGGGCTGATCGTCTTCTTCAAAAGCAAGAAGTGGCTGTAAGCTTCAGGTATCAGGGGGATCCTGGATTCCTGAGCAAAGGGCTGCGACGAGCCGGCTTTATGAATGGGCTGGTGTTTTCCAGGGAATTGCCTTATATGCGCCGCAGCATCGCGCCATGTCGCTTTGCTTGCACCGGCCCCTGCTGGACGACATCCCGGCTGAGGGCGACCCGTTTCCTCAAACAGATAAGGAAAAACACGATGTCGATTACTGCCGAGCGCAAACAGGAATTGATGGGTGAATTCGCAACCGCCAAGGGCGATACCGGGTCTCCGGAAGTCCAGGTGGCCATCCTTTCCGAGCGCATCAAGAACCTGACCGACCACTTCAAGGACCACAAGAAGGATAACCATTCCCGCCGTGGTCTGCTCGCTCTCGTCTCCCAGCGCCGCAGCCTGCTTGATTATCTCAAGCGCAAGGATGACGCGCGCTATCAGACGTTGATCGAGAAGCTCGGTCTGCGCCGTTGACGAATTGACCGGCGGGCTTTCGAAGGAGAGCCCGCCGGTCGCGCATTCTGCCAGTCGCATCGATTGGCCAGACCCGGTTTCGAGCGTGCAGAGGCCACTCGAAACCGCCCATGGACGGTCATGGGGCAGGATTGCAGGACGCTCGTGCGCTAACCAGCGCCGAATCTACCCGAGCTTCCCGTTGTCTTGCCCGTGGCTGCCCGAGAAAGGAAGCCAGGGAAAGGGCATCCGCGCACCGTGAAACGGCGCGGCCCTTTCCGCTTACTAAGGACAAGATATGTTCAACTACCACAAAGTGGAAATCGAATGGGGCGGCCGTCCGCTCATCCTGGAAACCGGCAAGATCGCACGTCAGGCTGACGGCGCGGTGCTTGCGACCTATGGCGAAACCAAGGTTCTCGCCACCGTCGTTTCGATGAAGGAGCCGAAGCCAGGCCTCGATTTCTTCCCGCTGACCGTCAACTACCAGGAAAAGACCTACGCCGCCGGCAAGATCCCGGGCGGCTACTTCAAGCGCGAGGGACGTCCGAGCGAAAAGGAAACGCTGGTTTCCCGCCTGATCGACCGCCCGATCCGCCCGCTCTTCGCCGACGGCTACAAGAACGACACCCAGATCGTCGTCACCGTCGTCCAGCATGACCTCGAGAACGATCCCGATATCCTGTCGATCGTCGCCACCTCGGCCGCTTTGACGCTGTCGGGCGTTCCCTTCATGGGCCCGATCGGCGGCGCTCGCGTCGGCTACATCAACGGCGAATACGTGCTCAACCCGCATGTCGACGAGATGCAGGAATCCAGGCTCGACCTCATTGTCGCCGGCACCGCCGACGCCGTGCTGATGGTCGAGTCCGAAGCCAAGGAACTCGGCGAAGAGCTGATGCTCGGCGCCGTCATGTTCGGCCACAGGGGCTTCCAGCCGGTGATCGACGCCATCATCAAGCTGGCCGAAGTTGCCGCCAAGGAGCCGCGCGATTTCACAGCGCCGGACTACTCCGCGCTTGAAGCCGAAATGCTGAAGATCGTCGGCGACGAGCTCAGCAATGCCTACAAGAACGTCGATAAGCAGAAGCGTTACGCCGCCGTCGACGCCGTCAAGGCGAAGGTCAAGGCAGCGTTCGCTCCGGCCGAAGGCGAAGACGCCAAGTACACCTCCGAGCAGATCGGTTCGGTGTTCAAGGAACTCCAGGCCAAGGTCGTGCGCTGGAACATCCTCGACACCGGTTCGCGCATCGATGGCCGTGACCTCAAGACTGTCCGCAAGATCGTCTCGGAAGTCGGCGTCCTGCCGCGCACGCACGGTTCGGCGCTGTTCACCCGCGGCGAGACCCAGGCGCTGGTCGTTGCCACGCTGGGTACCGGCGAGGACGAGCAGTATGTCGATTCGCTGACCGGCATGTACAAGGAGAAGTTCCTCCTTCACTACAACTTCCCTCCCTACTCCGTCGGCGAGACCGGCCGCATGGGTTCGCCGGGCCGCCGCGAAATCGGCCACGGCAAGCTCGCCTGGCGCGCTATCCGTCCGATGCTGCCGAGCGCGGACCAGTTCCCCTACACGCTGCGCGTCGTCTCGGAGATCACCGAGTCCAACGGTTCGTCGTCGATGGCCACCGTCTGCGGCACATCGCTGGCGCTGATGGATGCCGGCGTTCCGCTGGCCAAGCCGGTTGCTGGTATCGCGATGGGCCTGATCAAGGAAGGCGAGCGCTTCGCGGTTCTGTCCGACATCCTGGGTGACGAAGATCACCTCGGCGACATGGACTTCAAGGTCGCCGGTACCGAAAGCGGCATCACCTCGCTGCAGATGGACATCAAGATCGAGGGCATCACCGAGGAGATCATGAAGATCGCGCTGGACCAGGCCAAGGATGGCCGCCAGCATATCCTCAGCGAGATGGCGCATGCTCTGACCGGCGCCCGCCCCGAACTCGGTGAGTTCGCACCGCGCATCGAGGTCATGCACATCCCGACCGACAAGATCCGCGACGTGATCGGCTCCGGCGGCAAGGTTATCCGTGAGATCGTCGAGAAGACCGGCGCCAAGATCAACATCGAGGACGACGGCACGGTCAAGATCGCTTCGTCGAACGCCAAGGAGATCGAGGCGGCCAAGAAGTGGATCCATACCATCGTCGCCGAGCCGGAAGTCGGCGAAATCTACGAAGGCACGGTCGTCAAGACCGCCGACTTCGGCGCTTTCGTCAACTTCTTCGGTCCGCGTGACGGCCTCGTCCACATCTCGCAGCTTGCCAACGACCGGGTCGCCAAGACCTCGGACGTCGTCAAGGAAGGCGACAAGGTCTGGGTCAAGCTGATGGGCTTCGACGAGCGCGGCAAGGTCCGCCTGTCGATGAAGGTCGTCGACCAGGCCACCGGCAAGGAAATCGCCCGCGACAAGAAGGCCGAAGGCGAAGAAAACGCCGCCTGAGTGGTCTGACAATAGAGTTGAACGGGCGCGGCTTATGTCGCGCCCGTTTTCGTTTAATACCCGTCTACGACATGAGAATCGAAGAATGGCCGCTGAGCCGCTGAAGACACTGTTCCATCCCTTCGAGGCCGAGGGGCTCCCTCTGCCGCAAAAGGGCGAGCGTGTGTTGTTCCTGGGTGCGGAGCCCGGCTTCCGCTTGCCGGAAGGCTTCGAGGCAGAGCTCCATCTTGCACAGGGTTTCCGGCCGCATCTCCGAGCGCTGGAGCGTGCCGGTCACAAGGTAGCGCCGCGCGCGGAAGGCGATGCATTCGATGCAGCGCTCGTGCTTGCCGGCCGCCATCGTGGGCTAAACGAGATGCGTATTGCCGAGGCGATCGAACGCGTCACGCCTGGCGGTCTGATCGTCGTCGCCGGCGGCAAGGACGAAGGCATCGCCAGCCTGCGCAAGCGCATCGACGAGCTTGTTCCGATCGAAGGGCATCTGCCGAAATATCACGGCATCGCCTTCTGGCTTCGCCGTCCGGCCGATCTGGCGCCTGCGGAAAAACTGCGCGTCGCCAATCCCGCCTTGGTCGTAGAGGACCGCTTCCGTACCGCGCCTGGCATGTTCTCCTTCGACCGGATCGACGCCGGCTCGAAACTTCTGGTCGACAACCTGCCCAAAGACCTGCGCGGCAACATTGCTGATTTCTGCGCCGGCTGGGGTTATGTCGCCGCCGAGGTCGCGGCACGTTCATCCGGCATAACGGGGCTCGACCTTTACGAAGCGGATTTCGACGCGCTTGAGGCGGCCAAGGGCAATATCGGCCAGACAGGCTTCGAGCCCGGCTTCTTCTGGACCGATCTGCTGAGCGAGCCGGTCGAGCGGCGCTATGATGCCATCGTCATGAACCCGCCCTTCCATCGCAGCCGGGCGGCCGAGCCGGAAATCGGCGCCGGCATGATCCAGGCGGCGGGCAAGGCGCTGAAGCCGGGCGGGCGGCTGTTCATGGTGGCGAACCGTCAGCTGCCTTACGAACCGGTTCTGAAGGCCGTCTTCTCCAGCCATGCCGAGCTCGCCCGCGACGGCATGTTCAAGGTTTTCTCCGCGCGCCGATAGGACGGTGCCGGTCGCCTCAATGCATGCTGACGATGCGCGCCGGCTCGTGGACGGGAATGGTCGCTCTGATATCGCCGGGCTTGATCTTGAGCGGCGCCGGCCTGCCGAACAGATAGCCCTGCACCATCTCGCAACCAGCTGCTCGCAAAAGCGTCGCCTGGTTCTCGGTCTCGACGCCTTCGGCGATGATGCCGACGCCGAGCGCCCGCGACAGGCCGACGATGGTAGAGACGACGGCGCCCGAATTCGAATCGGTGTCGATGCGGCTGACGAAGGAGCGGTCGATCTTCAGCTTGCCGAAGGCGAAGTCGATCAGGTAGCTGAGATTGGAATAGCCGGTGCCGAAATCGTCGACGGCCACCGAAATGCCCATGTCGGCAAGCTGCTGCAGGATGATGGCGGCGCGGTCGCGGTCCTGCATCATCGCCGTCTCGGTCACTTCGAGCTCCAGCCGCGACGGCTTGATGCCGGTGCTGGCCATCGTATCGCGCACGATGCCGACGAAATCCTTGGTCATGAACTGGACCGGCGAGATGTTGACGGCAACGAAGCAGTCCTCGGGCAAATGACGGGCATCGCTGCAGGCCTTGTTCAGCACCCAATTGCCGATCGGGTGGATCATGCCGGTCTCTTCGGCGATCGGAATGAATTCCATCGGCGGGATCATGCCGCGTTCCGGGTGCTTCCAGCGGATCAGCGCCTCGTAGCCGACGATACCGCCGGTCGGCAGGTCGAGCTGCGGCTGGTAGTGAAGGTCGAAATCGCCACGGACGAAGGCGATGTGCAGTTCGGATTCGATCCAGTGGCGGTAGTCGGCGACCTGGCCCATGTCGGAATGGAAGACCGACCAGTTGCCCACGCCGCCGGCGCGGGCATTCTGCAGCGCCAGGTTGGAGCGGCGCAGGATGAGGACCGGATCGACGCCATCCTTTGGCATCGCCACGATGCCGACCGACAGGCCGACCGACTGCAGGTGGGAATCGAGCTGGTACGGCTTCAGCATCTCCTCGATCGTGGTTTCGACGGTGCTTTCCATCGAGCTTTGGAGTTGGTGTTCCCAGACAATGATAGCGAACTCGCCGGCGCCGATGCGCCCCATCACCGCGCCTTCGGGCATGCAGGCCTTCAACCGCTTGGTGAAGCCGCGGATCAGTTCGTCGCCATGGCTGTAGCCGATGGCGTCGTTGATCTGCTTGAAGCGGTCGATGTCGATGTCGATGAGGAATACCGGCTCACCGGTCCTGATCGTCGCGGACGCCGCGTCGGCAATCCTGCCGACCATCGCCGGCCGCGCCAAAAGCCCGGTCAGCTTGTCGAAATGGGTTTCGTTGAAAACGTAGTCCACCGATTCATCGACGCCGGCGAAGAAGGACAAGGCAGCACCGGCGGCGGCCAGCGCGCATAGCGCCGACGCGATGCCGATCATGGTTTCCGCCTGCATGCCGGCAAAGCCGTCCCCGAAACCATGCCGGAGGCCCCAAAGCCCAAGGATGAAACTGCCAAGGCCCGAACTGGCGACGGTGAGCAGCCGGAACACAGGTGTTCGCTTCGGGTTGCTGACAGCAGGCATTGCTCAGTCCCTGTCGCATGACCCCGAAATCAACTCGACTTTCGGGAAATATCAAGCGCAAATTCATAAAGGCTAAAGCATCCTTTGCGCCCAGCAAGAACGCGCAGAGCCCAAGCCCATAGGACTTCTAGCGGATATCTCCTTAAAATGAGTTTCCGCCGATGCATCTAATTTTACTGGTGAGTTAATCGCGTACGCTGTCGGTCTGCTTCAACTCATCCAGGGTTGGCATCGACACGATGTGATAGCCGGAATCCACATAATGGATTTCGCCGGTGACGCCTGACGAGAGGTCGGACAAAAGATAGAGCGCCGAGCCGCCGACCTCGTCGATGGTCACCGTGCGGCGCAGCGGCGAGTTGCGCTGCTGGTAGGAGTACATGTGGCGGGCGTCCGAGATTCCGGCGCCGGCCAAAGTACGCACCGGTCCCGCCGATATGCCGTTCACCCGGATGCCGCGCGGGCCATAATCGTTGGCGAGATAGCGCACGCTGGCTTCCAGCCCGGCCTTGGCGACGCCCATGACGTTGTAGTTCGGCATGACGCGGACAGAGCCGGCATAGGTCAGCGTGATCATCGCGCCGCCTTCGCTCATCAGCGGGGCGGCATGGCGGGCGACCTCGGTGAAGGAGTAGCAGGAGATGACCATGGTGCGGACGAAATTATCGCGGCTGGTGTCGGCGTAGAGCCCTTTGAGCTCGTTCTTGTCGGAAAAGCCGATGGCGTGGACGACGAAGTCGAGCCCGCCCCATTCCTTGCCGAGCGTCTCGAAAGTGGCGGCGACCGATGCGCTGTCCTCGACGTCACAGGGCACCACCAGAGACGCGCCAAGCTTCTCGGCAAGCGGCTTGACGCGGCGCCCGAATGCGTCGCCCTGATAGGTGAAGGCAAGCTCCGCTCCGTGTTCGGACAATTTCCTGGCGATGCCCCAGGCGATCGAATGATCGTTGGCGACGCCCATGACAAGCCCACGCTTGCCCTTCATCAGTCCGTCCATGGCCGGCAATCCCCCTACAAAAAAACGCTGGCCTTATGCGGAATAGCGCTGGAAAATCAGCGTTGCGTTGGTGCCACCGAAGCCGAACGAGTTGGACAAAACCGTGTCGATCCTGGCGTCGTCGATGCGCTTGCGCACGATCGGCATGCCCTCGAATTCGGGATCGAGGTTTTCGATATGGGCGCTCTCGCCGATGAAGCCGCCTTGCATCATCAGGATCGAGTAGATCGATTCCTGGACGCCGGCGGCACCCAGCGAATGGCCGGTCAGCGACTTGGTCGAGGTGATGAACGGCATCTTGTCGCCGAACACCTCTCGGATGGCGCCCATTTCCCGGGAATCGCCGACCGGCGTCGAGGTGCCGTGGGTGTTGATGTAGTCGACGGGCGTGGACACCGTCGCCAGAGCCTGGCGCATGCAGCGCACCGCGCCTTCGCCCGACGGCGCCACCATGTCGTAACCGTCCGACGTCGCGCCATAGCCGACGATCTCAGCGTAGATCTTGGCCCCGCGCGCCTTGGCGTGTTCGAGCTCCTCCAGGATGAGGACGCCCGCGCCACCCGCGATGACGAAGCCATCACGATTGGCGTCATACGCGCGTGACGCTGTTGACGCCTTGTCGTTATACTTCGACGACATCGCCCCCATGGCATCGAACAGGTCCGACATCGTCCAGTCGAGGTCCTCATGGCCGCCGGCAAACATCACATCCTGCTTGCCCCACTGGATCAGTTCGTAGGCGTTGCCGATGCAATGCGCCGAGGTCGAGCAGGCCGACGAGATCGAATAGTTGACGCCGTGGATCTTGAACCAGGTGGCGAGCGTCGCCGACGCGGTCGACGACATCGCCTTCGGCACCGCGAACGGACCGATGCGCTTGGGGCTGTTGTTCTTGAGCGTGGTCTCGGCCGCCTCGACGATGGTGCGGGTCGAGGGGCCACCCGAGCCCATGACGATGCCGGTGCGCTCATTGGTGATGTCGCTTTCGCCAAGCCCGGCGTCGGCGATCGCCTGGTCCATCGCGACATGGTTCCAGGCCGCGCCCTGGCTCAGGAAGCGCATGGCGCGCCGGTCGATCATAGGGGTCGGGTCGAGCGTCGGCGCACCCCAGACCTGGCAGCGGAAGCCGTGTTCGGCGAAGGAATCTGAGAAGCTGATGCCTGATTTGACATCATGGAGCGAGGATTGCACCTCGTTGGCGTTGTTGCCGATCGACGATACGATGCCGAGGCCTGTGACGACGACCCTTCTCATTCGCAACTCCTTCCAGCGGATGATCCCGAAACCCTAGTCGGTTTTCGCCGGCGATCATACGCAAAATCAAAATGCCGCAGCGGCGTTGCGTCTCGGAAGAACGCGCCGCTGTAGTGGCGCCGGTCAGGCGACCGATTGCTTGGACAGCCCCACCTTGAGGTCTGTCGCAGCGTATATGGGTTCGCCGTCGGCCTTAAGCCAGCCATCGGCGATACCGAGCACCAGGCGTCCACGCATGACGCGCTTGAAATCGATGCCGTATTCCACCTTCTTGACCGAAGGCGTCACCATGCCCTTGAACTTGACCTCGCCGGTCGACAGCGCCATGCCCTTGCCCGGCTCGCCGAGCCAGCCGAGGTAAAAACCCGTCAATTGCCACATGGCGTCAAGGCCCAGGCACCCCGGCATGATCGGATTGCCGATGAAATGGCAGGCGAAGAACCACAGGTCCGGCTTGATGTCGAATTCGGCACGGATGAAGCCCTTGTCGTGGGCGCCGCCGGTCTCGCTGATCTCGGTGATGCGGTCGAACATCAGCATGGGCGGGTAGGGCAACTGGGCGTTGCCGGGCCCGAACAGCTCGCCGCGGGCGCAGGCGAGCAATTCCTCATAACCGTAGCTGGATTTCGAACCCGCCATATGTCTCGTCCCCATAATCGTCCCGGGCGGTGGGGCGCCCTTGTCGTTGGTTTCCTAACACAATCCCATTCGGGCCGGAAACCGGCGTTTGCGCTTAACCCGCCCGTCTGCCCGGGTCAATGCGCGCTCTCGCATCGGTCCGAAATCGATTTCGATTTCCGGAAAGCACGATGCGACGCCAAAACAGCTATAGAGCGCACTTAGTGCGTCCAACTGGACGCACGTCGCTCTATTGATCGTATTCGGCCAACAGAATATATGTCGGGAGGTATCCAGTTTCGGCGAATGACGTTTTTTCGCCACTCTGGGCGTGTCTTGAGGCAGAACTGTGGGCTTGGACGGATAGATGGATCTGGGCGGCCGGAAGGAAAATGTCGCTGTGGACAAGCGGGTTCGCGAAGCCGGCCTTAGGCCGACACGCCAACGCATTGCGCTGGCCGATCTGCTGTTTGCCAAGGGCGACCGCCACCTTTCGGCCGAGGAACTGCATGAAGAGGCGGTCGCCGCCGGCGTGCCGGTCTCGCTCGCCACCGTCTACAACGCGCTTCACCAGTTCACCCAGGCCGGCCTGCTGCGCATCCTGGCAGTCGAGGGGTCCAAGACCTATTTCGACACCAACACCTCCGATCACCATCATTTTTACATCGAAGGCGAAAACAGGATCTTCGATATAGAAAGCGGTCCGGTGACCGTCTCCAACCTGCCGGAGCCACCCGCAGGCATGGAGATCGCCAATGTCGACATCGTGGTGAGGCTGCGCCCGAAGCGCAGCGTTTAAGCCCCAACCCGTGAAACCTGTCGATTTTGCAATCCGGCTCGAATGGGTTGCGGTCGCGGTCGTGGCTATAGTCGCCTATGCCGCGTCAGGCGTTTCCTGGTGGCTGTTCGCCCTGCTTATTCTGGCGCCCGACCTGGCGATGCTGGGCTATCTCGCCGGGGCACGGATCGGCGCTGTCGCTTACAACGCGTTGCACATATTGATCGTCCCGCTGTTGCTGGCCCTCGCCGGATATGTTCTGGCCAATTCGACGGCGACCGCGATTGGTCTGATCTGGATCATCCACATCGCCGTCGACCGCGCGCTCGGCTACGGTCTCAAACTGTCGACCGGTTTTCAGGACACCCATCTCGGCCGTATCGGCCGTTAGGCCTCCAGCAATTTCAATTCTTGACGTGCTCGCCGGGATAGGCGCCCCACACCTGCGACTGGGCGATCCAGCCGGTGTGGCCGTCGAAGGTCATTTCGCACCACTGGCCATCGCAGGTTTTGATCGTGCCCGTAACGCCCGGCTCGATGATGGCGATGACGCTGGCGTCCTTATCGGCATCGTCGAGCAGATTGATTCGGCCACCTTTGGTGCGTTGCCAAGGGGCGACGATCGCGGTCCGTCGGCCCGACAGCAGCGACTGGTTGATCCAACCCTCCGAGCCATCGGCATCGCGCACCCGCCGCCAGGTATCGAATTCCTGGATGATTTCCATCGGCAGGCCGGCCTTTGTGTACATCCAGTCGACGGAATAGTTGGCGCCGGGGCCAACGCGCGAGTTGACGCGAGCCGATTTCAGGCTGACGAAACGCGGCAGCGGCAGGCCGCTCGGCCCGAGCGTGACCGTCTGCACAGGTGCGGCGGCACCTTGCGCCGCGGCTTGCGGGGAATGCAGGAGAGCGCCGAGAAGCGCTGCGCTGAGGATCAGGCGAAGCGACGCGAAACCAGACACTTTCATTCCTTTCGGCGCGTGCCCTTTGGTCCGGGCGCCCCTTTTTCTTTGTCTTCGGCGGCACCGCTTGTTACAGGAGTGGCAGGCACCGCGACCGGTATTCAGTTTCGCCTGTCTTGGTTAAAGAGGTCTCAACGAGATCGGGTTCGAGGAAACAATGGCAGGCAAAAAACGGCCTCTCGTCGTCATCACGCGCAAGCTGCCCGATCCGGTCGAGACCCGCATGCGCGAACTCTTCGACGCCAGGCTGATTGTCGAGGACCGCCCGATGACGCAGCCGGAGCTGGTCGCGGCGATCAAGGAAGCCGATGTGCTGGTGCCGACCATCACCGACCAGATCGATGCGGCGCTGATTGCCCAGGCCGGCGACAATCTCAAGCTGATCGCCAATTTCGGCAATGGCGTCGACAAGATCGACGTCGCTGCGGCGGCCAAGAAAGGCATTACCGTCACCAACACGCCGAACGTGCTGACCGAGGATACGGCCGACATGACCATGGCGCTGATGCTGGCCGGCCCGCGGCGGCTGGCCGAAGGCGCCAATGTGCTCACCAGCGACAAGAAATGGGCCGGTTGGTCGCCGACCTGGATGCTCGGCCGGCGCATCTGGGGCAAGCGCCTCGGCATTGTCGGCATGGGCCGCATCGGCACCGCTGTTGCCAGGCGCGCAAAGGCTTTCGGCCTGTCCATCCACTACCATAACCGCCATCGCGTGCTGCCGGCGGTCGAGGAAGGGCTGGAGGCGACCTATTGGGAAAGCCTCGACCAGATGCTTGCCCGCATGGACATCATCTCGGTCAATTGCCCGTCGACGCCGGCGACCTTTCATCTGCTTTCGGCGCGGCGCCTGGCTCTGCTTCAGCCCACCGCCTATGTGGTCAACACCGCGCGCGGCGACATTATCGACGAGGAAGCGCTGGTCAAGCTTATCCAGGACGGCAAGATCGCCGGTGCCGGCCTCGACGTCTACGAGCACGAACCGGCGCTGAACTCGAAACTGCTGAAGCTTGCCGCCAAGAACAAGGTCGTGCTTTTGCCGCATATGGGCTCGGCGACGATCGAGGGCCGCATCGACATGGGCGAGAAGGTGATCATCAACATCCGCGCCTTCTTCGACGGCCACCGACCGCCGGACCGCGTGCTGCCGCTACGGACTTGAAGCGGGCCGCGTTCAGGCTGCGGTTGTGAGGGCCCCATCCGCCGCGGCACTCACACGCTTGCCGCGATAGGCCTCAAAAGCGTCGCGCCTGAGCCTGAGCGCTACCGGCGTCCGCCAGCCCATTTCCCTGGCCACAATCAAGCCAAGCAGCAGGATCGCGTCCGGCTCGTGCAGCACGAGTGCCGTCGGCGCATGGCCATTGTGGACGAGTTCCATCAGCACGGCTGACGCTGAGGACGAGCCGATCGTGCCGGGCAGGAACAGCACACGCCCGGAAATGGTCTCGCCATGCTGCGGGTGACGGACATCGGCGATGCGGCCGCTCTTCGGGTCGACGCCGCCCCAGAAGCTGATCGGCGCCGTCAGCACCAAGGCCAGCCCTTCGCCTCCGCTGCCCGGCACCAGTATGTCGGCTGCAGCATTCATGCGGCGATATCCGTAAACCTCGGCTTACCGGCAACCGCGCTTTCCACGCAGTCGGCCAGCGAGCCGTAAAGCACGGCGTAACCGGTATTGCCCGGCGCGTAGTGCGCGAATTTTCCCGAATTGGTCATCAGCACGCCGCCGGCCAGATCCGGCAGGATCGGCGTCACCACCACGCAGGTGTCGGCGACGATGATGACGCCGCTGGCTTCGAGCATCTTGCGCTTGCCGTTCTGCTCCAGCCTGGTGAGCACGTGGCGGCCGGTGCAGGCGTAAATCGGCACGCTGAGCCGCCGCCCGCCAATCAGCCGCTCAAGTGCATCGAATTCGGCCAAAGACAGATGCGGACTGCCGATCGCCACGGCATCGATGGCGGTCTGCGTGGCTGCGGTGGACAGGCCGGCGCGGGCCTTCATGGCCATCTCCGGCGTTACGCGGATCATCGTTTCCGGCCTGCCGCCCACCAGGATGGTCTCGGCGTCGGGCGCCTCGGGCGTCACGCCGGCAATGTGGAACAGGCCGACGGCGCCCGACGATGCCGCCGCCGCGCCGAAGGCCTTCAGCGCATCCTCGCCGGGATGGCTGAATATGCCGGTGACGACGCCGATCGCATTGCCGACCTCACGGCCGTAGAGGTTGCCCAGCACCGGCCAGGCGATCTCGGAGCCAAGGAACGAGGCGGATAGGCCGGACACATCGAACAACAGCCGTGCCTGCCGGTTCTCGGGGCGATGCAGGCCGTAATCCGGCGCGCGGCCCGATATGGCGCAGGCGATGTCGAGGAAGTCGCCATAGCGGTTGGTGCGTGCCCCCAGAACCGAATTGCAGAACACCACCGCGTTGGATTCACCCCAGGCGACATCGCTGCCAAGCGCCGGCCTGTGGCCGGCCTGATAGGGCGCGCAGGTCCAGCTCTGCTCGCAGCCCAGTTTGCGGTAGGCCTCCATCATTCGTCGCGCCATGCCGCGCGCCGGCTCTTCGAGGCGCACGCGCGAGCAGCCCATCAGGTCGAGCGCGCCGACATTGAGCGTCGAGCGCACCGCGACCCTGGCGCCGCTATCGACCAGCCTTTCGGCAAACAGCGTGCCGGAATCGCCGTGATAGAGCGCGCCGTCTATATGCGTCGAGGCGATCGGGATAAGTCGCGGCGCGCCGAGCAGCGCAGCGCTTTCGGCAACGATGCGCATCGCCATCGCCGCCCCGTCATGGCCGGAGGCGATTGTCTGCTCCTGTGCGCTGAGGGCGAGGCTCACGCGAACTCCTTGCGCATGGTCATCGAGGTCGGCCGGTCATAACCGTCATGCGCCGTGCGCGCGGTTTCGCGGAAGCCGAGACGCGCAAAGGTTGCGTGATTTGCCGTGAGCTCGACCCGCGTCTGCAGTTCGATGGCGGGTTTGTTGCGGTTGCGGGCAAGATCCTCGACAGCCTGCATCAATCGTCTGCCGATGCCTCGGCCCTGAAGCCCGAGTTCGACGGCGAGCTTGCCGACATAGAAATCATCGGGTCTCTCCAGCGCAAAAACGCAGCCTGCGATCTGGCCGCCCTGCAGAGCCACGAACACCGTTTCCCGCCCAGCCTTGTCCCTCAGGCTTTCGACGCTCAGCAGATGCGCAGAGGAGGGCGGATCGATGACGCCGTCCATCGGCGCAAAGGAATGCATGATTAGGCTGAGCAGTTCATCCCAGCGCTCGAAATCGGAGGCGAGCTGCGTAACAAGGACGCTGGTGGACTGATCCATAAGCTCAGTTTCTCTTGTAGCGGATCGTGTCGAAGCGCGCCGACAGCGCATCGTAGAGCAGCAGCCGGCCGACCAGCGGTTCGCCGATGCCGGTGATCAGCTTGATGGCTTCCATTGCCTGCAAGGTGCCGACGACGCCGGTCAGCGCACCGACGACCCCGGCCACGGCGCAGGACGGCACCAGCCCCTCTGGCGGCGCTTCGGGAAAGAGGTCGCGATATCCAGGGTTCGGTCTGCCGTCGGCGCCGGTGCCGAACGGCATCAACACCGTCACCGAGCCGTCGAAGCGGCCGACGGCGGCATGCACGAGCGGCCGCTTTTCCGCCGCGCAGGCATCAGCCACCACATAGCGCGTCTCGAAATTGTCGGAGCCGTCGACGACCACGTCGTAGCGCGTGACGAGGACGGCAGCATTGTCGGCCGTCAGCCTGAAATCGTGCAATTCCACCGCGACATGGGGATTGATCCGGGCGATCGCTGCTTTTGCGCTCTCGGTCTTCGCCGTACCGACCGTATCGGTGGCGTGGATCACTTGCCGCTGCAGATTGGACAGCGAGACAATGTCGTCATCAACGATGCCAAGCGTGCCGACGCCCGCGGCAGCGAGATATTCCAGCACCGGCGCGCCGAGCCCGCCGGCGCCGATGACCAGTACCCGGGCCCGCTTCAGCCTCTGCTGGCCGGCGCCGCCGATCTCGGGCAGCACGATGTGGCGGGCATAGCGTTCGAGTTCTTCGTCGGTGAGGGCGGCAGGGGTCATTGCCCGACCATATAGCGGAGCAAAAACCTTGTCAGGTCTCTTCGGTTGGCCCAACCGTGCCGTGGTCGACGGTGAGGAACTGCGCGCGTCCCCTCAGGCTGGAAAACAGCGCGGCGTCGGTTCCGGTCATGAAGGCCTGGCAGTTCAGCTCCTCCAGGATCGAGAACAGCGCGGCGCGCCGGCCGGCATCGAGATGCGCGGCAATCTCGTCGAGCAACAGGATCGGCGTCATCGCCGACATCTCGCCGGTCAGCCTTGCGTGCGACAACACGATGCCGACCAGCAGCGCCTTCTGCTCTCCGGTCGAGCAGAGTTCGGCCGGCATCGCCTTGGGGCGGTGGCGCACCAGTAGATCCGAACGGTGCGGGCCGTCGAGCGTGCGTCCGGCGGCGCGGTCGCGCTCGCGGCCGTCGGCAAGGGCGTCGCGATAGCGTTGCTCGACATCCACAGCGGGTGCTGAGGCGACATGGCTTTCAAGGTCGCCGAAGAGGCTGATGTCGGCTTGCGGAAACGGCCCGCTGGACGGCAACCTGTCGATCATGGCGGCCAGCAGGCGCACCAGCTCGGCGCGCGCCGCGGCAATCGCCACGCCGGTTTCGACCATTTGCATCTCGATGGCGTCGAACCATGCGCCGTCTCGCGAACCTTCCGTAAGCAATCGGTTACGTCCGCGCATCGCCTTCTCATAGTCGAGCGCGCGCTGGCCGTGGCCGGGATCGATCGCAAGCACCAGCCTGTCGAGAAAGCGCCGCCGGTCCGCGGCAGGCCCCGGGAACAGGCCGTCCATGGCCGGCGTCAGCCAGACCACGCGCAGCCATTCCAGCATGGCGTCGGCCGACCGTGCCGGCGCGCCATTAATGCGCACCTTGCGACCGCCCTCGCCGGCCGCTTCACCCCCGGTGATGCCGGTGCCGATCTCGACCTGCCCCTCCGGCCCGTCGAGCCTTGCGTGCAGCGCAAAGCCGCCATCGCCGCCTTCGCGGGCCACGTCGACATAGGGCGCCCGGCGCAGGCCGCGGCCAGGCGTCAGCAGCGAGATGGCTTCCAGGAGATTGGTCTTGCCGGCGCCATTGTCGCCGGAAAACACCACCGCGCCGGGTGAAAAGCCGATCGACAACGCCGCATAATTGCGGAAATTCGTAAGTGTGAGCTTACTTATGTGATTTTGTTCCGGCAACCGCTATCCGCCTATAGAAGTCGCCGCAATCACTATGCTGCAGTGTGCCGCAGTGCGGCTACACCCGCATCGGCATCAGCACGTAGAGCGCGGTCTCATCGGCCATGTCGTGGATCAGCGTCGGCGAGCCGGCATCGGCCAGCATGAACTTGGCTTCCGTGCCGGTGAGTTGAGCAGCGACGTCGAGCAGATATTTGGCGTTGAAGCCAATCTCGATCGGGTCGGACGAATAGTCGGCCGCCAGTTCCTCGGTGGCGCTGCCCGAATCCGGATTGTTGACGGCAAGCGTCACCTGGCCTTCGGTGATCGAAAGCTTCACCGCGCGGCCGCGCTCGGAGGAAATGGTCGAGACGCGATCGACGGCGGCGGCGAAGCTCTGGCGGTCGATGATCAGCTTCTTGTCGTTGCCGGTCGGAATGACGCGCTGGTAGTCCGGGAAAGTGCCGTCGATCAGCTTCGAGGTCAGAACCACGCTGCCGATGGTGAAGCGGATCTTGGTGTCGGACAATTCGGTGGTCACCGCGACATCGGGATCGTCGACCAGCTTCTGCAACTCGCTGACCGTCTTGCGCGGAATGATGATGCCCGGCATGCCTTCGGACCCGGCCGGAGCGTCGATCTCGGCGCGCGCCAGCCGGTGGCCGTCGGTCGCCACCGAACGCAGCTTCAGCTTGCCGCCAGTTTCATGCGTGTGCAGGTAGATGCCGTTGAGATAGTAGCGCGTCTCTTCGGTGGAGATGGCGAACTGGGTCTTTTCGATAAGGCCTCTCAGGGCGACGGAATCGAGCCGGAAGATGTGTGAGAAGGATCCCGCCGAAAGCTCCGGGAAATCGGACTGCGGCAGGCATTGCAGGCGAAAGCTCGAGCGGCCCGACGTTACCGTCATGGCGTTGCCGTCCTCGTCGGTCTTCAGCATCACTTCGGCGCCGTCGGCCAGCTTGCGCACGATGTCGTAGAGCAGGTGCGCCGGAACCGTCGTCGCCCCGCCGCGCTCGACCTTTGCCGGCGTCGCTTCGGTCACTTCGAGGTCGAGGTCGGTGGCTTTCATTTCAAGGCTGGCGCCCTCGGCGCTGAGCAGCACGTTCGACAGGATCGGTATGGTATTGCGCCGCTCGACCACGCGATGAACGTGGTTGAGCGACTTCAGGAGATTGGACCGTTCCAGGATAACACGCATGACGAAACAGGCTCGCTTGAATGAATGGACGGGTCACCAGTGGGCGGCGCCCCGCGAAAGGTCTGAACAGGCTCAGAATCTATGCAAACTGACAGGAAAAAGCCAGCAAACGCAAGTCCGGGCCACCGGTTCGCGCCGGTTAAGCGGGCTTTCTGGGGATAAAGCGGACGTTGGCCGGCAACCGATGCATGTCGCCGAAAACTGCGCAGCGGTTTTGGGACAACGACATGCATCAAAACAAGAAAATTTAAAGCGCGACGACCGAATACTCTAACCCGGCGCGCTCCGTTTGCCGCGCCGATCAGGCTTGGTCGTTGATCAGCCTGCGCAACAGTTCCAGTTCCTGCGCCAGCGTGTTGTCGACGCCGGAAAGGTCCTCGATCTTGCGCACCGCATGCAGCACCGTGGTGTGGTCGCGCCCGCCGAACCGCCGGCCGATCTCCGGCAGCGAGCGCGGCGTCAATACCTTCGACAGGTACATGGCGACCTGCCTGGGCTTCACGATGGTGCGCGTGCGCCGGTTGGACAGCAACTCGGTCTTCGACACATTGTAGTGGCGCGCCACGATGCGCTGGATGTCCTCGATGCGCACCCGCTTCGGCTCGCCAGAGCGATAGATGTGGCCGAGGATTTCGTCGATGCGGTCGATGGTGATCGCCGGCTCGAACGACTGACGAAACAGCAGCTGGTTGAACGCGCCCTCCAGCTCACGACCGCTGCCGGTCACCGTGCGGGCGACATGGTTGAGGATCTCCTCCGAAATATTGAGCGATGCATCGTCAACCTTGGCGGTGGCAAGCCGAAGTTTGAGCATGCCGATGCGCATGGCGAAGTCTGGCGCCGACATTTCCAGCGCGACACCGCCATTGAGGCGCGAGCGCACCCGCGGTTCCAGCGATTCCAGTTCCGACGGCGGCCTGTCGGCGGCAACCACCACTTGCTTGGCGCTGTCGAGCAGCATGTTGATGAGATGACAGAATTCGTGCTGGATCGACTTGCCCTGCAGGAACTGCATGTCGTCGATGATCAAGAGGTCGATGTCGCGCAGCTGTTCCTTCAGCGTCAGCGCGTTGTTGTCGCGGATCGCGGTGGCGAAGCGCCACATGAAATATTCGGCCGTCAGGTAGACGACGCGCGATTTCGGGTTCTGCTTCAAGGACTCGGCCGCGATCGCCTGCAGAAGGTGCGTCTTGCCGAGCCCGACGGTCGCATGAAGGAACAGCGGGTTGAAGCGCACCGCGCTCGACTGCGATTCCGCCACGGCTTTGGCTGCGGCGAAAGCCACCCGGTTCGACGGGCCTTCGATAAAGGAGCCGAACGTGTAGCGCGGGTCGAGCGGCGACCCCAGCACATTGTGCCGGAATTCGCTCTCGATGGGCGTGCCGGGACGAGGGGCGGGCGCCCGATCCACCCTGCCGGGGCCGACCGTGCCGGCCGCCAATGCGGTCTGCGTATGCTTGGTCATCTTGCGCGCCGGCACGACCTCGGGTTCGACGCCATTGCGGGCAGGACGGGTCGCGGTGCGCACGACCATCTCGATCTTGAGGATTTCGGGATCCTCGTGCTTCCACAGATCGGCGATGAGATCGAGATAATGGCCATTGATCCACGAGCGCAGGAAGGCCGTGGGCACCGAGATGCGTACAATGCCCCGGGAAGCCTCAGCCACCTTCATACGGCCGAACCAGCTCGAATAGACCTCGGTTCCCAGGCGCGCCTTCAACTGGGCCTTGACCCGGTCGAACTTCTGTTCCGCGTCGTTGGAAGCCGCCATATCGTGCGCTCCGACCAATGTTCCGGGAAATGGCAGGTCGCCCGTAAGCTCCCGCTCGATGCCGCTCTGCATGATTGTGCGTCCCTTTTCCTTTGTACCTTTTTTCCGCCGGGAGTGCGCCTCCTGCACCCATGTTTCCGGCGACCGTATCTTCGCTACAACACCACCGCCGCCGCCGGCGGATGACGTTGCCTCGTCAAAAAGGGATCGGTCCCGGCTGCTTAAAGCCAGTCCGTCTGACATGTTCGGGCAAAGCGGTGCTGCCCGGCGAAAACGCCGGTGCGCCATCAAGCTGCCATGTACAATTACGCCAGTCCCCTATCGTATCGAAAAGGCAAGCCATACCCGTCGCGGAATTGATCCACGTCATGAATTCTGCCACTGTTAAGCTGGCCGATTCAGGCTGGGTTAAGGGCTAATGGCCCGTCCCTTTCGATAGATCGACATTACCGAAATCGCTGTGGATAGGGCAAGGCCACCTCTAACGGATTTTTAAGGAATCTGGTTAGTGAACAACGGTTCGGGCTCCGTGCTGGAAGCGCATATTTTGACAAAGCCATTGGGATTCAAACCCTTTTGCCGCGAATATGAAAATGGCTGTGCGGTTTGAAATTTTCTGAAATAATTCGCTTGACACCAACTTGCTGCCTGTCGCCCACAGGCGATGTGAACAAGCTGTGGATCACTTCCAGCAAGCCACTGAAAAATATCAGCAATTTGTGACAGCCAAATTTATTGGCGTGGGCCGTTTCGGCGGATTGGAATATCAGTGGGAGTGTATGTGCCGGCAAAGCATTCCGGACTCTGGAATGCGGCTCCGCATGCTTTGCGGCCGTTCTTTTTAAGTGCTTGCCGGCAAACGAAAAAACCCGGCGCGATTGGCCGGGTTTGAAAGAACGACAGTTCAGGAACGGTCAATCAGGCCGACAGCACCTTGAGGCGGTGAGCCAGACGCGACACCTTGCGCGATGCCGTATTCTTATGGATCACGCCCTTGGTCGCGGCGCGCATCAATTCCGGCTCTGCGGTCTTGAAGGCTTCCAGCGCGGCTGCCTTGTCGCCGGCAGCCAGTGCCTCTTCGACCTGGCGGACATATGTACGCACGCGCGAGCGGCGGTTCTTGTTGATCGCTGCGCGGCGGGCGATCTTGCGCGTTGCCTTTTTGGCCGAGGAGGTATTGGCCATGATGCCTCTCTTCTGATCTGGTGGGCGCATGCGGGATGCCGCAGGGCGCAAAAAACAATCGGGCAGCCAACGGCCGCCTCGGTTGGAGCGGCTTATAGTTCAGCTTTTCCGGCGCGTCAACGCCGCTTTGGCTTCTTTTTGGTCCTCGCCGCCGCCACTCTAGCGATTGGTGAAATTCGGCTTCCGCTTCTCGGCAAAGGCTGCCATCCCTTCCTTCTGGTCGTCGAGCGCAAACAGCGAGTGGAACAGCCGGCGTTCGAAGCGCAGTCCCTCCGCCAGCGTCGTCTCGTAGGCGCGGTTGACTGCCTCCTTGGCCATCATCACCGATGGCAGTGAAAACTCTGATATCCTGGCCGCGGCCTTCATCGCCTCCTCGATCAACTCGCCGGCCGGCACGACGCGCGACGCCAGGCCGCTGCGCTCAGCTTCGGCGGCATCCATCATCCGACCGGTCAGGCACATGTCCATGGCCTTCGACTTGCCGACAAAGCGGGTCAGCCGTTGCGACCCGCCCATGCCGGGAATGACGCCGAGCGTGATTTCGGGCTGGCCGAATTTCGCCGTGTCGGCGGCAATGATGAAATCGCACATCATCGCCAGTTCGCAGCCGCCGCCCAGTGCATAGCCGGCGACCGCCGCGATCATCGGCTTGCGGGTGCGGGTAAACTCTTCCCAGCCGACGAAGAAATCCTGCACATAGGCCTCGGCGTAGGTGACGGCCTGCATTTCCTTGATGTCGGCGCCCGCCGCAAAAGCCTTCTCGGAACCGGTGATGACCATGGCGCCGATGCCGGGATCGGCGTCGAACCCCTTTGCCGCCGTCAGCAAATCCTCCAGCACCTGCGCGTTCAGCGCGTTGAGCGCCTTGGGCCGGTTCAGCGTGATCAGGCCGACCTTGCCGCGCGTCTCGACGATGATGGTTTCATAGCTCATGGGCTGGCCTCCTGGTTGCGGCACTGAAGGACCGTGCAGCTTACCGCTGGCAGGTCCGGCAATAAAAGGTCGAGCGGCCGCTTTGCACGATGCGCGCGATGTGGCCGCGACAGCCGGGCGTCGGACAGGGCTCGCCTTCGCGATCGTAGACTGCGAAGGAATGCTGGAAATAGCCCAACGATCCGTCTGTGTGCACATAGTCGCGCAGCGAAGACCCGCCGGCGGCGATCGCATCGGCGATCACCGAACGGATTGCCTCGGCCAGTCGTTCGCTTTGTTCCTTGGCCTTCTTGCCGGTCCCGGCGATGGTGCCTGCCTCGCGCAATGGCGAAAGGCCAGCGCGCCACAGCGCTTCCGACACATAGATATTGCCGAGCCCGGCAATCAGCTTCTGGTCGAGCAGCGCCGCCTTCAACGGCGATCTGCGGCCCTTCAGCAGAGAGGCGAGCAGGGCGCCTTCCAGCGCATTGCCGGTCGGCTCGACGCCCAGTCCCGCCAGCATCGGATGCGCCTCGGCCAGGCCTTCCGCAAACAGCATGAAGCCGAAGCGACGCGGGTCGTTGAAGACCACGCGAGACTGGACGCCGACAGGCGACACGACATGGAACACCACATGGTCGTGCTTGGCATTCTTCGAGCGCTCTTGATGGAACGTGCCGGGCGTCTCTTTGTCATCAGCGATCTCAATGCGGAACGAGCCCGACATGCCGAGATGGCAGATCAGCACCGGGCCATCGTCCAGGTGTATGGTGAGATATTTGGCGCGGCGGCCAAGCGCGATGACCGTCTTGCCGGTCAGCCGCTGCGCAAATTTCGCCGGAAACGGAAATCTGAGATCGGGCCGGCGCGCCTCGACGCGTACGATCCGCGCGCTTTCCAGAACCGGCTGCAGGCCGCGCCGGACGGTTTCGACCTCGGGCAGTTCAGGCATGGCCGCCTATCGCCGCATGGAAGGAAGCGCCGTGGCGGCCGCGCGCCAGCTTGAGGTGTTCGGCGACCGTCTCGCCGATATCGGCGAAGGTGGTCCTGAGCCCGATGTCGCCGCCCGTGAGACCCGGTGCGATGCCGATGACCGGGATGCGTTCGCGCGTGTGGTCGGTGCCACGCCATGTCGGATCGTTGCCATGGTCGGCGGTGAGGATGAGCAGATCGCCCGGCTTCAGCTTTGCCAGTGCCTCGGGCAGCCGGCGGTCGAAGGCTTCGAGCGCCGCAGCATAGCCGGCGACGTCGCGGCGATGGCCGAACTCGGTGTCGAAGTCGACGAAATTGGCGAACACCAGGTCGCCGTCGCCGGCATCGTCCATCGCGCCCAGCGCCTTGTCGAACATTGCCATGTTGCCGGGCGCCTTGCGTACTTCCGAGATACCGCGGTGGGCGAAGATGTCGCCGATCTTGCCGACCGCGATCACCCGGCTGCCGCGCCCGGTCAAGCGGTCGAGCAGCGTCGGCTCAGGCGGCGGCACGGCGTAGTCATGGCGGTTGTAGGTGCGCTCGAACGTGGCTGATGTTTCGCCCAGGAAAGGCCGTGCGATCACCCGTCCGATCTTCAGCGGGTCGACCAGCCGGCGTACCGTCTTGCAGAACTCGTAGAGCCGCTCCAGGCCGAAATGAACTTCGTGCGCTGCTATCTGCAGGACGGAATCGACCGAGGTGTAGCAGATCGGCTGGCCGGTGCGGATATGCTCCTCGCCGAAGCGCTCGATGATCTCGGTGCCGGGTGCATGGCAGTTGCCGAGAATGCCCGGGACCTTGCCCTCGCGGATCATCGCTTCGGTCAGTTCGGCAGGGAAGGCGGGCACCTTATCGGGGAAATAGCCCCAGTCGAACCGCACGGGCAGCCCGGCGATTTCCCAGTGACCCGACGGCGTATCCTTGCCGCTCGAAATCTCCTGCGCGGCGCCGTGGAAGGCGGAGGCTGAAACGGCGGCTTTGCTGTCGAATTGGAAGCCGGTTGCGGTTTCTGCTGCGCGGCCGAGACCGAGCGAAACCATGGTGGGCACCTTCAGCGGTCCCTCGCGCAGGCCCTCGCGATCGGCGCGGGCTTCCGCGCAGGCCAGCGCGATATGTCCGAATGTGTTCGAGCCGGCGTCGCCATAGCGTTCGGCATCGGCGGCGCCGCCAATGCCGAAAGAATCGAGAACGAAGAGGAAAGCGCGTGCCATCGATGCCGTCATTGCCAGTCTGGTTGACCAGACATAAGGTCCCGTCGCGGCATTGGCAAATCGTAAACCAGGCGGCAACGGCCTGGCGCGATAGTCGCGAAGTCGGGCAGGCGTGGTGTACGCATCCTTGAGACATGCGATGCGCTTCAAGGAACGGCGTGCGGGGCATGGATCGATGAGACGGGCTGACCTCGGTTGGAGTGCACTGGCGACCACCGTAGCGCTGCTGGCCTCGCAGTTCGCCGCGCACGCCGACTGGCGCGACCAGATCGGCACGTTTCGGATCGGCATCGTTGCCGAGCCGGGCGCCGGCAACACGGTTCCGGGTCTGGCCTTGCTGACTGACGCCTACGGCAAGGCGCTCGGCATGAAGGTGGAATTCGTCGTCGCGCATGACTATGCGGCGCTGATCGAGGCACAGGCCAATGGCCGGATTCAGTACGCGGTCTATTCGGCGACCGCCTACGCCACCGCCTCGGAGCGCTGCGGCTGCGTCGAACCTCTTGTGGCGCCGGTCGATGCCGACGGTGCCACGGGGATCCGCTCCGTGCTTTTGACGCGCGACGGCAGGCTTTCCGGTCTCGCGGCCCTGGAAACGCACCGCATCGCCATGGCGCCTTCCGACAATGTCGGCGGTTCGCTTCTACCGCTCGCCGGGCTGGCGGCCGACGGCATCAAGATCAGCCAGGATGCGCCATTCCTCGCTCATGCCGGCTCGGCTGCCGCCGCAGAAACGATGCTGGTCGATGGCCAGGCCGATGCCGTGTTCGGCTGGGAGCGGGCCACGGCGGAAAACTGGACGGCGATTGCTGGCGATCAGCCGGCTGATCCGGACGGCACGACGGCGCGACTGGAGGCGGCGGGCATTCCAGAAGCCGCGCTCCAGATCATCTGGACCTCCGGCGTGCTCAGATACGGCCCTCACGCCGTCCGCAGCGATCTCGACCCCGAAGCCAAACGCCGACTGACGGTCTTCCTCACCAATCTCAGATCGCAGTCGCCGGAAATCTACGATTTCGTGGAATCGAAACATTCGGGAGGGTTCACGCTCGCCGCTGCGAGTGACTATGCGATGGCCGCTTCCATCGTGCGCCTGGTGTCGGGCAGCACGGACAGCAGCGCGCAATGACCCGGGTTGAATGGGTAGAACTGCTTCAGCAATTGCTGCAGGGGATCGAGGTGGCCCGGCGCGGCCTGAGATAGTAGGTTTCGCTCATCGTTATTTTGCCTTCGTTGAAGGCCGAGATAAATCCGAGCGGCTTTTCGGCGCTTTCCGACCAGGAGATGATCGGTTCATATTTGAGAGTGGTTTTGACACGAATAAGGAAAGTCCCCGCAACGTTGAGCGTCGCCGGAACAGTTGTGGAGCTTGTCGGGTTGGAGTCGCGGCTCGTGACCCCATTCAGCACGCGCCAGGACCACGCCACCTTCGCCTTCGGTGTCGGGTTGCCCGGATCGGCTTCGATGTCGATTGCTGTGATGAAGATATCGGCGACTGAGCGGTTATAAGGCTGAAGGCTGGAGTTTCCGATCTTCATAATGTCGGTGAGATCTGCATTGACCACCGACGTTTGCTGCGTGACGAGGTCGGCAACCATGGAGCTGATGCGGCTGACCTTCTTGCTGGCCTCGATGGCTTGCGAGGCCTCCATGGTAACGAAATACATGATCAGCAGGACGGGCACGATGAGGGCAAACTCGACCGCCGCTATGCCCCGACGATCGGCACAAAACCGCGCCGCTCTCTTCCAGATAACCGATATCGCCGGATGTGCCCCCGCACGAAACATGCCCTTTTCCTTTGCTACTCGCGCCTCAGTTGTCGAATGGCTCGTTTTGCCACGTTGCCGTTGCGTAATGCAGCGTCTTGCCGCCATCCATATTCGACATGTATTGAGCCATGAAATCGGTCATGACCGGCCAAGGGTAGAAAACCCGCAGCATGTTCTTTGATTCTGCCGGACCTATTGTGGGGGTCCCGAAAGCCGGGTCCTTGCCTGTATCCGGATCCTTGCCCGTCAGCGTGATGGTCGAGCCGGAAATCTTGAAACCCGCACTGGCTGCCCCGGCAAAGGTCTTGAACGGGCGCAGATCAACCAGCAAACCGGGGCAACCCTTGGCGACAATGATCTCGAGTCTGGCGCAGACCAAGCCCTTCAGCTTCTCTTCCGTCACATCCGCTTGCCTCAACTGGCCAGTACGCAACTGACGGGCGATATCATCGGTGATGTTGGCCATCACCTCCTGTCCGGCAAATGAAACGCAGCTCTCGAGGATGGCGAAGACGAGAGCCGCAAACGGTAGCGCAAGCATCGCGAATTCTATCGCCGTGCTGCCGCGCCGATCACGAAGGAAACGACGGGCAAACGTCACGCGCCCTGCCTTGGCCTTGCAGATCTCGCGTTCTGAATCCTCGTCCAAAACGTCGCCCATATCCCGTTCCTGCGATCCTGATGCGGTACCGTCAGCACCACTATCAAGAACCCATTTAGCTCCGGTTTGAATGACCGTTAAATTCGACCAGGCGACATTAACCGGCCGCTAACCGACGCGGCTTTCCCGAGACAATCGAGCCAACTGAGGCGCTTACTGCCCAGCGCTCATCTCGGCCTCGGACGACTTTTCCGAGTCGCTCTTGTACGAGCTTTCGCAATATGGCGTGCAGGACATGGTCTGGACCGAGGCGCGCCTGTAGATACGCACCGACGACGCGTCCTGGCGCACTACGGTCACCTGCTCGTCGACGATCGGGCTGCCATCGTGGTCGAGGACAACCAGATTGGTCACGCCGAACCCCTTGCCCGTCAGCACGATCGTTGATGCATCCTGGACGGAGGCGTCGGCGATCGCCGGATTGCCGACGACGATGGTGTCGGCGGGGCGTGTCAGTTTGACGATCTTGGCCTGGTTCATCGTCACTTCGATGCCGGCTCCGGCCTTGGCCGGCAGCACGAAAGCCGGGACGGCGAGAAGCGCGACAAGCAGGAATGACGATTTCATGGCGGTCATCAAGGCGCTCCACAGCGGCAAAACTTGTTCACGGAACATGAAGGAGATTGGTGAACCAACGGTTAAACCCTTGACCGGCGCCGGGTATTCGCTCCAATCTTGCTGCCAGCTGATATAACAATGCGTCCTGCCGATAGCCGTGAAATTACAGCTTTTCACGGGCAGGCGAGCTACTGTCCAGCGTTTAGTTTACGGTTAACCACGCAAGCTGTTCGAAGCGGGAAAGGAATCGGTAAGGCTGTTTATTAAGCCGATTGAAAGAGCTTCTCCGTAGATTGGCAGCATCCGATCAACCACCACAGAAGTTGACGGAAGTGCTGTAACACGTGGAGTAGGAGCTCTCGAATGTCTAATCTCATCGCACGTTTCGCGAAGGACGAATCCGGCGCGACCGCTATCGAATACGGTCTGATCGCCGCTCTCATCGCGCTTGCCATCATTTTTGGCGCTGGTCAGCTCGGCAACGCCCTGAACAACAAGTTCATCGCCATCGCCGGTAAGGTGAGTGGTTCGTAATACCCTGGTTGCCTTAGAGATAGGGGCCGCCTGACTGGCGGCCCTTATTTCATCGCGTCGGGCGGTTTTGAGTAACCCAGTCTCATCGATCGTTAATCATATATGTCTAGGCTGAGGCTGGACACAGTTGGCAACAGGGTGTCGCGCCCATGCTCGAAGCGTTGATCTTCGTCATCTTTCCTTTTTGCATGCTCTTCGCCGCGATCTCCGACATGCTGTCGATGACGATCGCCAACCGCGTACCGGTGCTGCTGCTGGCGGTGTTTGCGCTGGTTGCGCCGCTGACGGCCATGGACTGGGCAACCTATGGCTGGCATTTCGCCGCCGGCGGCCTGGTGCTGGCCGTGACGTTCGGTCTGTTTGCACTCGGCGGCATGGGTGGCGGCGACGCCAAGCTGCTCGCCGGCACCGCCGTCTGGATGGGGTTCAACATTCACCTTGTCGAGTATCTCGTGATATCGACGTTCATCGGCGGACTGCTGACGCTCGCCATCCTTCTCTACCGGAAATCGCCGCTGGCGATTTACACCAGCCACAATCTATTCCTGCGCCATTTCGCCGACGACACGACTGGCGTTCCCTACGGCATTGCACTCGGCATTGGCGGGCTGCTGACCTATCCGGATTCACCCCTGATGGTTTGGGCACTGGCAAAGCTGGCGAACTGAAACAGCAAGCAACCTTTGCCGCTCCGACATCGGTCTGAAAAGATGCCGCTGGTCGCCCTTTCTGTCGTCGGAGCACGGGTCCGTCCAATTTATGTAAACCTTAAATTAATCACGATCGTAAGCATTGCATTAACCTTGTTTTGACGATTGCCGCTGCAAAGTCCGGCCTGGCTAGTTGGTTGCCTAAAGGCGAGGGTTCGGACAGATGCCAGCATCCCGACTGATTATTCTGGGCGTGGCGGTGGCTGCGGCGGGTGGTGCAGGTTATGTCGCCAAGAATATGGTGGCGGTCCCGCCCCAGCAGGTCGTCGCCGATGCCCCGCAGGCGCCGGCCATTGCCTTGCAGGATGTGCTCGTGCTTTCCGGCGACGTGCCGATGGGCAGCCCACTTGAGAACAATCTCAGCTGGGAGTCCTGGCCGTCCGATGGCATCAATGCGAATTTCATCACCCGTGCCGCCGAACCCGAAGCGCGGGAGAAACTGAAGGGCTCCGTCGCCCGCATGGCGATGTACACCGGTGAGCCGCTGCGGCGCTCCAAGCTGATCGGCGAGGGGCAAAGCTTCATGTCTTCGATCCTGCCCACCGGCATGCGTGCCGTCGCCACCGCGATCTCGGCTGACACGTCGGCAGGCGGGTTCATCCTGCCCAACGATTTTGTCGACGTCATCATGACCCGCAGATCCGACACCGGCAACGGCGGCAGCGGATTCACCACCGAGACCATCCTCAAGAACATCCGCGTCCTGGCGATCGATCAGACCATCCAGGAGGACGAGGAAGGCAAGAAGACCAGGGTCGGACAGACGGCGACGCTGGAGCTGACGCCGCAGCAGGCCGAGATAATAACCGTCGCCCAGCAGATGGCCGATCGCCTGACGCTGGCGCTGCGCTCGATCACCGACAACAAGGAAAAGGGTACCGATGAAGCCGACTACCTCGTTTCCGGCAGTGGGCGGCGCGGAACGGTGCGGTTGATCAAATCGGGCGAAGTTTCCGAAGTAGGGGCAAGGAAATGAGGTTAGTCGCTAAACTGCCGGTCACCATGGCTGCAGCCGTCGGCCTGCTTTTCCTCGGAGCCCATGCAAGTGGCCTCGGCGACGCCAAGGCCGCCGGAAAGAGCGTCGGGGTCACGGCCTCGACCGCCACGCAACGTGTCAAGCTCGGCCTCAACAAATCGGTCGTCATCGATCTGCCGAGCGACGCCTACGACATCCTTGTCGCCAATCCCGCGGTCGCCGATGCGGTGACCCGCACCGCAAGGCGCATCTATCTGTTCGGCAAGTCGGTGGGCGAAACCAACATCTTCGTCTTCGGTCCCAATGGCGAGCAGATTGCCAGCCTGGATCTGGCCGTCGAACGCGACGTCGCCGGATTGGAAGACTACCTCAAGCGCTTCCTTCCGAATGCCGAGATCAAGGTCGAATTGCTGAACGACAACGTCGTCCTGACCGGGACGGTGGATACGCCGCTCGATGCCAAGCGCGCCGTCGATCTGGCAACCATCTTCGTGTCCGGAGGTGAAGCGACGACGGGCCAGTATTCGCAGACCGCGGCCGGCGGCAATGCCAATGGGGGCGTCGACATCAACAACCCGGATGCCGAACGCCGGGTCTCGAAGATCGTCAACCTGCTACAGATCATCGGCGACGACCAGGTGACGCTGAAGGTGACCGTGGCCGAAGTCAGCCGCTCGGTGATGAAGCAGCTCGGCGTCAACATGGTTGGCAGCGGCAGCATGGACGGCATCGCTTACGGTGCGCTGAGTTCGCCCAACTACGGTTTGGGAAAGCCGCTTTCGCAGAATTCAGGCTTTAACTTGGGCGGCAGTGGCCTCAAAGCCTACATCAATGCCATGGAGCAAAGCGGCGTCATGAAGACGCTTGCAGAACCGACCCTCACCGCGGTTTCGGGCGAGAAGGCAACGTTCAGGGTCGGCGGCGAATTCAATCTCATCACGGCACGTACGAACAACGTTTCGACCGACAACCAGACCGGCCAGGTCACCTACACCAACGAAAAGCTGGAATACGGCATAGGTCTCGAGTTCCAGCCCGTTGTGCTGTCGGCGGGCCGGATCAGCCTCAAGGTCAGAACATCGGTTTCGGAGCCGACCTCGGAAGGTGCTACCACCCTGGAAGGCGGCGGCAGCTTGCCCGGCCTGACGCTTCTGTCGATCCGCAAGAGACTTGCCGACACCACCGTCGAATTGCCGTCGGGCGGTTCGATGATGATTGCCGGCCTCGTTCGCGACGACGTCCGCCAGGCTGTATCGGGCTTGCCCGGCCTGACCAAGATCCCGGTGCTCGGCACGCTATTCCGCAGCCGCGATTTCGTCCGCAATGAAACTGAACTGGTCATCATCATCACGCCTTATCTGGCTCGGCCGGTGGCGCGCAACGACCTGGCTAAGCCGGACGACAATTTCAATGCCGCCGGCGATGGTCCGGCCATGTTCCTTGGCCGCGTCAACCGCGTCTACGGCACCATGCAGACCGACAAGCCCAACGGCCGCTACCACGGCGTTGTCGGCTTCATCTACAAGTAAGCGGGGAAGCGGACATGTCTCAGTCAGCATCAAAGGTACTGGCGATTGCCGCAACGGCATGGTCTGGCCGTGGCCGGATCCGCCGATCGGCAATGCCGATCCTGGCGGTCGCGATCGCCGCCTCGCTTGCCGGTTGCGCTAAGCGCGACAGCATCACGGTTGGGGCGATTCCCGATGATTATCGCACCACGCATCCGATCGTAATTGCTGAGAAGAACCAGAAGCTCGACCTCCCGGTCGGCGCCGACGATCGCGGCATGACCGGCTCGCAGCGCGACACGCTTCTGGGCTTCCTAGACGGTTACGACAAGAGCGCTGCCCCGGCGCTGACGATCGCAACCCCGATCGGCTCGGCTAATGAGGTCGCGGCGACTGCCGCGGCGCGCGATTTCGCAAGGCTGGCGGTTGCCAGCGGCATCAAGCTAAACCGGATCGTGGTGACCTCCTACCAGTCGGTTTCCCCGGAAGCGTCGGCGCCTATCCGCGTTTCCTATATTTCGGTGAGAGCCCAGACCGACAAATGCGGGCGCTGGCCCGAAGACATCCTCGAAACCTCCGAAAACAAGCACTACGCCGATTACGGCTGCTCGTCTCAAAACAACCTCGCCGCGCAACTCGCCAATCCGACCGATCTGCTCGGGCCAAGAAAGTCGTCCGACATCGACGCCGAGAACCGCGGCGCGGTGATCGACGTCTACCGCGGCAGAGGTATTTCGGACGAGTTCCTCGGCAATTCGGAAGTGACGTACTAGGAGCGCCGGTCCCGCGTAGAGACCGGAAGAGAAGTCACGGAAAAGAGCATGACAATGAGCAATCTTGCCTACGATACGCCCGTAGACGGCGGCGACAGCTCGCAATTGGATATTGCCGCGATGCAGGCGCTGCGGCCGGTTCCGCGTATTTCCATCCAGGCATTTTGCGAGACGGAAGGTGTCGCGCATCCGGTAGAGCGGGCCGGCGAGGATCGCCGCATGGCCAAGGCGCATCTGAAAGTGCATATGGGCGGCATCGCCACGGCGATCGAATTCTACCAATCCGCGCCGACGCCGAACCTCATCCTTCTGGAGTCGCGCAGCGAACCGAAGCAGTTGCTGGAGCAGCTTGCCCAGCTTTCAGAATATTGCGATCCCTCCTCTAAAGTCGTGGTGATCGGCCACTACAACGATGTCGGTCTTTACCGCGAACTCATCCGCTTCGGTATTTCCGAATACGTCATCGCGCCCGTGTCGATGGCCGATATTGTCTCGGTGGTTTCGTCGATCTTCGTCGATCCGGAAGCCGAGCCGATCGGCCGCTCGATCGCCTTCGTCGGCGCCAAGGGTGGCGTCGGCTCCTCGACCATCGCCCACAATGTGGCGTGGGCGATGTCATCGCTGTTCAAATCGGAAGTGGTCGTCGCCGATCTCGACCTGGCTTTCGGGACGGCCAACATAAACTTCGACCAGGACCCTGCGCAAGGCATCGCCGAGGCCGTGTTTTCGCCCGAACGCGTCGACGAGGTTTATCTCGACCGTCTGCTTGCCCAGTGCGCCGAACATCTGTCGCTGCTCGCCGCGCCCTCCACCCTCGAACGTGTCTATGATTTCGATCCCGATGCCTTCACGCAACTCATCGATACCGCCCAGCGCAGCGTGCCGCTGCTGGTGCTCGACGTCCCCCATATCTGGACGGGCTGGACCAAGAACACACTGATCAAGGCCGACGAGATCGTCATCACTGCGACGCCGGAATTGGCCAATCTGCGCAACACCAAGAATCTGGTCGATATGCTGACGCGGCTTCGCCCGAACGATCCGCCGCCGAAACTGATCATCAATCAGGCCGGCGTGCCGAAACGGCCCGAGATTTCCGCGTCCGACTTCGCCGAGCCGCTCAGCCTCACGCCGATGTCGGTCATCGCCTTCGACCCGTTGTTGTTTGGAAATGCCGCGAACAACGGCCGCATGCTGGGCGAGATGGATCCCAAGAGCCCGGTCGTCGGCATGATCAACGAAATCGCGCACGTGCTGACCGGTCGCAGCGAAATCAAGGCCAGGAAGAAGGCAGGCCTTGGCGGCCTCCTCGGCAAGCTCTCGCGTAACAAGAAATGACGCTTCTCAAGCGAAATTGGTAGTCGATCATGTTTGGAAAAAGAGGCTCCGACGACGGCGGCCGGTTCACCCCGGAGTTCCGTCAGCCAGCGTCAGCGGCGCCGGCTGCTGCAACGCCTGCGGACATGGCGGTACTTGCCCGACCCCCGGCAGCGCCGCCGCCGGGAGCGCTGGCAACGCCGCCAACTCGCCGTGCCGTTGAGGCGCCGTCGATGGCGCCGGAGCCGCCAAAAAAGATCCAGCGCGAAAAAAGCGAAACCTACTACGACACCAAGACCCAGGTCTTCTCCGCGCTCATCGACACCATTGACCTGTCGCAACTTGCGAAACTCGATCCCGAGAGCGCGCGCGAGGAAATCCGCGATATCGTCAACGACATCATCGCCATCAAAAATTTCGCAATGTCGATCGCCGAGCAGGAAGAGTTGCTCGACGACATCTGCAACGATGTGCTAGGCTACGGGCCGCTGGAGCCGCTGCTCGCCCGCGACGATATCGCCGACATCATGGTCAACGGCTCCAAGAACGTCTACATCGAAGTCAACGGCAAGGTCGAACAGACCGGCATCCGCTTCCGCGACAATCAGCAGCTGCTCAACATCTGCCAGCGCATCGTCAGCCAGGTTGGCCGCCGCGTCGACGAATCGAGCCCGATCTGTGACGCCCGTCTTCCTGACGGGTCTCGCGTCAACGTGATCGCGCCGCCGCTCTCCATCGACGGCACCGCGCTCACCATCCGCAAGTTCAAGAAGGACAAGCTGACGCTCGATCAGCTGGTCAAGTTCGGCGCCATCTCGCCGCAGGGCGCCGAGATACTCAAGATTATCGGCCGCGTCCGCTGCAACATCGTCATCTCCGGCGGTACCGGCTCCGGCAAGACGACGCTGCTCAACTGCTTGACCAACTATATCGACCGCGAGGAACGCGTCATCACCTGCGAGGACTCGGCCGAACTGCAACTGCAGCAGCCGCACGTGGTACGTCTCGAAACCCGCCCGCCCAATCTCGAGGGCGAAGGCGAGGTGACCATGCGCGACCTGGTCAAGAACTGCTTGCGCATGCGGCCCGAACGCATCATCGTCGGCGAAGTGCGCGGACCGGAGGTTTTCGACCTGCTGCAGGCGATGAACACCGGCCATGACGGGTCGATGGGAACGATCCACTCCAACAGCCCGCGCGAATGCCTGAACCGTATCGAATCGATGATCGCCATGGGCGGCTATTCGCTGCCGCAGAAGACCGTGCGTGAAATCGTCGTCGGCTCCGTCGATGTCATCATCCAGGCAGCACGCCTTCGCGACGGCTCGCGCCGCATCACCCACATCACCGAGGTGATCGGCATGGAAGGTGACGTCATCATCACGCAGGACATCGTGCTCTACAACATCAAGGGCGAGGACTCGAACGGAAGGCTGCTTGGCGAGCATGTGTCGACCGGCATCGGCCGTCCGCATTTCTGGGATCGCGCCCGCTACTATGGCGAGGAACAGCGCCTCGCCAATGCTCTGGAATCGATGGAGAAACGCGCTGACTAACGCATATCGAGGCGTGGGGACTGAGGTCGATGTTCGGAATTGATACCACCGTACTGGCGTTCATCGTGCTCGCCGGCTTCAGCGCCGGTGCGGTCGCCTATGCCTTCCTGTTCACCAAGATGAGCAACGAGAAGCAGGCCGGCAAGCGGCTCGAGACGATCAAGGCCGCCGAGACCGATCGTTCGGTCGTCAAGGCTTCGCGCGACCGTGTCGCGGAGGCGGTCAAGCGGCGTAAATCTGTCCAGGACACGCTGAAACAGCTCGACGAAAAGCAGAAAACCAACGAACTCGCCGTCAAGAAGCCGCCGTTGAAGGCCCAGATTCGTCAGGCCGGCATGCAGGTCTCGATCGAGCGTTTCTATATCTACTCCGTCATTTGCGGCATCGCGCTGACGGTGCTCGCCTATCTCGCCGGCGCGCCGCTACTTGTCCTGCCGGGTACGCTTCTGGCCGGCGCGCTCGGCCTGCCGCGCTGGTTCGTCTCGTTTCGCCGCGCGCGCCGGGTCAAGGCGTTCCTCAACGAATTTCCCAACTCCCTCGACATCATCGTGCGCGCCGTCAAATCCGGCCTGCCGCTCAACGACGCCATTCGCCTGATCGCCAATGAATCGCCGGAGCCGGTCAAGACCGAGTTCCGCCGGATCGTCGATTCGCAGCAGGTTGGCATGTCCATCCCCGACGCCACCTTGCGCATGGCTGAGACCATGCCGTGCAGCGAGGCAAGTTTCTTCGGAATCGTTATCCAGATCCAGTCACAGGCCGGCGGTAATCTCTCCGAGGCGCTAGGCAACCTTTCGCGCGTGCTTCGCGATCGCAAGAAAATGAAGGCCAAGGTCCAGGCGCTGTCCATGGAAGCGAAGGCGTCGGCCGTCATCATCGGCGCGCTGCCTATTGTCGTCGCCCTTCTCGTCTATCTGTCGAGCCCGAACTACATCATGCCGCTGTTCACCACCAGCACCGGCAATCTGATCCTTGGCTGTTCCGGCGTGTGGATGTCGATCGGCATTCTGGTGATGCGCAAGATGATGAACTTTGAAGTTTAGGCCCACCTTGGAAAGCTCGAACGAAAAGACTGAAAACGGATGACCGACCAAGTCGTAAAATCGCTGACCGATCCTGCCTTCCTGATCGCATTGCTGGTCGGCGTTGCGGTGTTCGCGACCGTCTTCACGTTGCTGCCGGCGCTTGGCGGCAATCAGCTCAAGGCGCGCATGAAATCGGTGGCGCTGGAGCGTGACGAATTGCGCGCCAAGCAGCGCTCGCGGCTTGCCAACGAAGCCGATCGTCGCCGCAAGGGGCTGCGCGAAGAGCAGTCGATCGGCATGCGCAACATCGTCGATAGGCTGGACCTGCGGCGTGCGTTGGCCGATGAAGGCACGTTGCAGAAGCTCAAGGTGGCGGGCTTTCGTGGCCAGAACCCGCTGACCCGCTTCCTGTTCTTCCGCCTGATCCTGCCTTTTGTCGGTTTCGCGCTGGCAGCGATCTATCTGTTCGTGCTCGGCGGACTGCCTGACCGGCCGGCCTTCGTGAAACTGTTCGTCTGCATCCTTGTCGCCTACGCCGGTTTCTACGCGCCGATCCTTTACGTCAACAATCGTGCCGCCAAGCGCAAGCAGTCGATCCAGGCGGCGTGGCCGGATGCGCTCGACCTGATGCTGATCTGCGTCGAATCGGGCATGTCGGTCGAGGCCGCCTTGCGCAAGGTCTCCGAGGAGATCGGTTCGCAGTCGGTGGCGCTGGCGGAGGAATTCGTGCTGACCAACGCCGAACTCTCTTATCTGCAGGAGCGCAAGCAGGCTTATGAAAACCTCTCGGCTCGTACCGGCCTGGAGTCGGTGAAGTCAGTGTCCCAGGCGCTGGTCCAGGCCGAACGCTACGGCACACCCGTGGCGCACGCATTGCGCGTGCTGGCCTCGGAAAGCCGTGACATGCGCATGAATGCCGCCGAGAAGAAGGCCGCCGCCCTGCCGCCGAAGCTTACCGTGCCGATGATCCTGTTCTTCCTGCCGGTTTTGTTCGCTATCATTCTGGGCCCAGCCGGCATTCAGGTCAGTCAGCGCGGCATCTTCGGCGACCAGCACAATTCCTCAAGCCAGTAGGCCTCGTTGCAGCCATACAAAAGAGCCGCACTGCCAATGCAGTGCGGCTCTTGTTTTCAGCTTTGAGATGTGGACGGATTTTGCGCTGTGCGGAGCCGGCGCCCATGCGGCGCTCAGTTGGTCGCCGGCTTTGCCTTGTCCTGATCCTTGAGCTGACTCCAGGCGTTCTGCTGGGCAAGCATCTGGCGAAGATAGGCTACATTGGCTTGCGCCTGTTCGGGTGAAAGCTCCTGCGACGCGATCTTCTCGGCCTCGTCGAAGCGGCCCTGCAGTCCCACGACCAGCGCAAGGTTCTGGCGCACCCGGCTGTCGGCATTCGGTTGCTGGGCTGCCGAGCGCATATAGGTCTCGGCGGTGCGCAGATCGCCTTCCAGCACATAGGACATACCGAGATTGGAAAGGATCGAGGGTTCGTTCGGCTTTAGGTCCAGCGCCTTGCGGTAGTTCTGGCGCGCTTCATCCTTCTGGCCAAGCTGGTCGAGAATGGCGGCCTCGGCCGACATCAGCCGCCAGTCCGGATATTCCGGCGTCTGCGCCCGGCGCACGGCGTCGAGCGCCGGCTCGAACTGGCCGTTGGCGGCCAGCGCCTTGCCGTAGGCGGCAAGCACGTCGCGATCCTTGGGGTAGGCGATCGCCAGCTTGCGCATCACGGCAAGCGACTGGTCGGCATCGCCGTCCATCTGGAGCGCCGCCGCAAAATTTGTCGCCAGCCGCTTGTCGTTGGGGTTCTTTGCGTAGGATTCGCCCAGCCGCCCGGTCGCCCCGTGCAACTCGCTGGCCGACATGGTTTCCAGCGGTTTGCCGCTGGTGCGCCCGATCGAGCCGGTCGTGAGCTTGCTGGTTCCGCACCCGGCAACACCGGCCGCCAGCGCCATCAGCAGTGCCGTGGTGACCAACCGTTTGCCCGTGACGTTCATCCTGCGGTTGGTGGGCATCGGCACGGGGCTCTCCATTCCTGCGCGTGGCCATTCACGTGGCCATCTTCATCCCCGCAGAAATATTCTGTTAACCCTAACGGACAGTTAAAAAGTGAGCCGTCGGATCGGTGAACGGCCCGCCGGAAGCCTTTGGCCTGGCAGTCCCATGCCGGCCCCTGTGCATAGATGTTGAAATCATCCGACGTCCCTGTCACTTGACTGAGGACGACCTGCAAGCCTCCCGGAGACCATCGAATGCCCGTCGAACTCGTCGAGACACTAAACACTGCCCTGCCGGTCCATCTGGTCGCGAGCGATGGACTGGAGGCCTTGGGGCTTTCGCCTTCCATGACCGCATGGGCGGCCGCCAACGGCTTTTCCGGCGAAGCCGGTAGGACGCTCGCCGTCCCCGGCGACAACGGTTCCCTTGCCGGCGCCTTGTTCGGCGTCGGTGATGGCGAGGGCGCGCTGGCGGTCGGCATGCTGGCGAGAGCCTTGCCGGAAGGCGACTGGCATTTTGCCGCCGCTCCAGCCGAGCCGGAACTCGCGGCCATAGCCTTGGTGCTCGGCGGTTACGTCTTCACTCGCTACGGAAAGAAATCAGGCAAGACGCTGCGTTTTGCGCTGCCGCTCGGCGTAGATGCAGGACGCGTCCGGCGCATCGCCGACGGCGTCTTCCTGGCGCGCGACCTCGTCAACACGCCGACCAGCGACATGGGACCGGACGAGTTGGAGAAGGCCGTGCGGACCCTGGCGGCCACTCACAAGGCCGAGGTGTCGGTGATCAAGGGGGATGATCTCCTGAAGCAGAATTTCCCGATGATCCATGCGGTCGGCCGGGCCTCGGTCGGAGCGCCGCGACTGATCGACATGGTTTGGGGACCGGAAGGCGCGCCGAAGGTGACGCTGGTCGGCAAGGGTGTCTGTTTCGACACTGGCGGCCTCGACATCAAACCGTCGTCGGGCATGCTCTTGATGAAGAAGGATATGGGCGGCGCCGCCAATGTGCTGGGCCTGGCCTCGATGATCATGGCTGCCGGGCTGAAGATCCGGCTGCGCGTCCTGATCCCGGCGGTCGAGAATTCGATTGCCGGCAACGCCTTCCGGCCTGGAGATGTACTGACCAGCCGCAAGGGCCTCACCGTCGAGATCGGCAACACCGACGCCGAAGGGCGGCTGGTGCTGGCCGATGCGCTGGCGCTGGCCGATGACGAGGAGCCGGAACTGCTGATCGACATGGCGACGCTGACCGGGGCAGCGCGTGTCGCGCTCGGTCCCGATCTGCCGCCTTTCTACACTGGCGACGAAGCGCTGGCGTCCGAACTGGCTGCGGCCTCGGTGGCCGTCGAGGATCCGTTGTGGCGCATGCCGTTGTGGCGGCCCTATGACGGCAGGCTGGCGTCGAAGATCGCCGACATCAACAACGTCACCACGGACGGTTTCGCCGGCTCGGTCACCGCGGCGCTGTTCCTCAAGCGCTTTGTCGAACGGACAACGGGCTGGGCGCATTTCGACATCTTCGCCTGGAACCCGTCCGATCGCCCCTATGGACCCGCCGGCGGCGAGGCGCAAGGCATCCGTGCACTGGAGCGGGTCATTTCGAGGCGCTATGCCTAGGGTCGTGAGCAAAGCACACTGCCTCTAAACTGAAACGGAACCGAAACAATTTGCCGTCATGCTCGCGCGATGTCGATTTCGATGCGTCCGAGCCAGGCGATGCGACTATGGCAGCAGGTGATGTTGTCCCAGGTGCGCGCCGGCGCGCCAGATCTCACCATGCGCCAGACGGCGATCCTGTTCACCATCTATCTCGACCCGCCGCCGCACACGGTGCGCGGCCTGGCAGCCCGCCTCAATGTCACCAAGCCGGTCATCACCCGCGCCCTCGATACTATGGGTGCGCTGAAACTGGTGTCACGCCATCGCGACGAGCTCGACAAGCGCAATGTGCTGATCCGGCGCACGGTCGAAGGCGCGCTCTTTGTCGAGCGCTTCGGGGATGGTATCGTTGCCAGGGCTCATGAACTGCCCATCTGATCAATCCATGAATTGAACGAGTACCGATTTGACTGCCAGGGATGCCCGCCTCCACGCCTTCCGTTCCGACCTCGCCGATGCAAGGCTGAAAGGGAAGGTTTCGGCCGATCGCTTCGTCACCGGCCGTCCGGCTCGGATCACGGCCTCCGTGGCTGACGTGCGCAAGGCACCGCGCCCGGATGCCGGCGTCAACACGCAGGTACTGTTCGGCGACGATGTGCTTGTCTTCGAGGAAGCCGAGGGATGGGCCTGGGTCCAGGCCGAACGCGACGGCTATGTCGGCTACGTCGGCGCCACCATGCTGGGCGCACGCGAGCATGCGCCAACCCACATCGTCACGGCGCCGCGCACCTTCCTCTATCCTGGCCCGGATCTGCGCTTCCCGATCAGCGGCCAATTGTCGATGGGCTCGACGGTGACGGTAACCGGTGCCGCCGAAACGCGCGGCACGCACTATGCGCTGTTGCCCTCCAGCGAGGCGCTGATCGCCGGCCATATTTGCCCGGTCAGTGACATCGCCGCCGACTATGTCTCGGTCGCCGAGATGTTTCTCGGCACGCCCTATCTCTGGGGCGGCACCTCCGGCTTCGGCATCGACTGTTCGGGCCTTGTGCAACTGGCCATGCGCATGGCCGGCCGCAATGTGCTGCGTGATTCCGACATGCAAGCGGCAGGCCTCGGCGAGCCGCTCGATCCGGGATTCGATTATGCCGGACTGAAACGCGGCGACCTGGTGTTCTGGAAGGGCCATGTCGCGATCATGACCGACGCCGAGACAATGATCCACGCCAACGGCCACACCATGCTGGTCTCGCGCGAAGGGCTGAAGGATGCGGTTGATCGGATTGGGTATCTGTATGGCGGGCCGACTGGGTTTCGGCGGCCCTAGCGCCTCTTCCTCGCCCGTTCACGGGGAAAGGTGCCCGAAGACGGATGAGGGGCGACGCCAGCGACTGAAAGGTCGCGCTGCGCCTCACCTGCCTGCCGGCATCCTCTCCCCGTAAACGCGGCGAGGGATAGCTCACCCGATCACCTTTTGTTCCGATTTTCCTTGGCGATCGCGCGCCATCGCGCTACCTCTTTCGCGTGACCGAGCAGCCGCGCCTTGCCAAACAGAATGCCGCCGTCCTTCTGCCCGAACCATTCATCAGATGGTTCGGCGAAAAAGGCTGGTCGCCGCGCGCTCATCAGATCGAGCTGCTGGCGAAGGCTCAAGCGGGGCAATCGATGCTCTTGATCGCACCGACCGGCGCCGGCAAGACGCTGGCCGGCTTCTTGCCATCGTTGACCGAACTGGCCAACCGCCCCAGACGCAAAGCCGGTATGGCACGGCGCGGCATCCATACGCTCTACATCTCGCCGCTGAAGGCGCTGGCCGTCGACATCGAGCGCAATCTCGGCAAGCCGGTGGAGGAGATCGGCCTGCCCGTCACCATCGAGACGCGCACCGGCGACACCCCTTCGCACAAGCGGCAGCGCCAGAAACTGGCGCCGCCCGACATCCTTTTGACCACGCCCGAGCAATTGGCGCTGCTGATCGCGGCCGGCGATGCCGGGCGCTTCTTCGAGGATCTGCGCTATGTCGTGCTCGACGAGTTGCATTCGCTGGTGACATCGAAACGCGGCCATCTGCTGGCGCTCGGGCTGGCGCGGCTGCGCAGCATCGTGCCCGGCCTGCAGACGATCGGTCTGTCGGCAACGGTGGCCGACCCCGACGAGTTGCGGCGCTGGCTGGTGAGCCAGAATCCGCCCAAAGGCCTGGCAAGTCCCGATATGTCTGAACTCATCGTCGTAACCGGCGGCGCGAAGCCCGAAATCTCGATCCTCGATTCGGAAGAGCGCGTGCCATGGGCCGGCCATTCGGCGCGCTATGCGACGCCGGAAATCTATCGCGAGATCAAGCGCCACAAGACCACCCTGCTGTTCGTCAACACCCGCAGCCAGGCCGAGCTGCTGTTTCAGGAATTGTGGCGGGTCAACGAGGATACCTTGCCGATCGCGCTGCATCACGGCTCGCTCGATGTCGCCCAGCGCCGACGCGTCGAGAAGGCGATGGGGGAAAACGCGCTCCGTGCCATCGTCGCCACCTCGACGCTCGACCTTGGCATCGATTGGGGCGATGTCGATCTGGTCGTCCATGTCGGCGCGCCCAAGGGCGCCAGCCGGCTGGCGCAGCGCATCGGCCGCGCCAATCACCGCATGGACGAGCCGTCGAAGGCGATCCTGATCCCGGCCAATCGTTTCGAGGTGCTGGAGTGCCGGGCAGCGCTGGACGCCAACTATCTGGGCGCCCAGGATACGCCGCCGCTGGTCAATGGCGGGCTCGATGTGCTGGCCCAGCATGTGCTGGGCTGCGCCTGCGGAGCGCCGTTTCGCGCCGACGATCTCTACGAGGAAGTGCTGACAGCAGCGCCCTATGCCAGCCTCGACCGGCCGACATTCGACCGCGTCATCGATTTCGTCGCCACCGGCGGCTACGCACTGAAGAACTACGAGCGCTACGCCCGCATCCGCCTCAACAAGGACGGCATGTGGCGGGTCTCCAATCCCCGCGTCGCGCAGCAATATCGGCTGAACGTCGGCACCATCATCGAGGTGCCGGCGCTCAATGTGCGTTACGTCAAGGCCGGCAGCAAAGGCTCGGCTTCGCACGGCGGCCGGGCTCTGGGCAAGATCGAGGAGGCCTTCCTCGAAACGCTGACGCATGGCGACACCTTCATGTTTGCCGGCAAAGTCCTGCGCTTCGAAGGCATCCGCGAGAACGAATGCTTCGTCTCGAATGCGCCGGGAAGCGACGCCAAGGTGCCTTATTATGGCGGCGGCAAATTTCCGCTCTCGACCTACCTCGCCGAGCAGGTGCGCGCCATGCTGGACGACCCGCAGCGCTGGAAGAAGCTGCCCGAGCAGGTGTCGGATTGGCTGCGTTACCAGGCCGACAAATCGGTATTGCCCAAACGCGACGACCTCTTGATCGAGACCTTTCCGCGCGGCAACCGTCACTATCTCGTCGCTTATCCTTTCGAGGGCAGGCTGGCGCACCAGACGCTCGGCATGCTGCTCACCCGCCGGCTGGACAGGGCCGGCGCCAGGCCGCTTGGCTTCGTCGCCACCGACTACGCATTGGCCATCTGGTCGCTGGGCGATATGGGCGCGATGTTCAAATCGCGGAAACCTTCGCTTGGCGCTCTGTTCGACCAGGACATGCTGGGCGACGACCTCGAGGCTTGGCTGGCCGACAGCTGGCTGCTCAAGCGCACCTTCCGCAACTGCGCGCTGATTTCAGGCCTGATCGAGAAGCGCCACCCGGGACAGGAGAAAAGCGGCCGTCAGGTCACCGTCTCGACCGATCTGATCTATGACGTGCTGCGCAGCCATGAGCCCGACCACATCCTGCTGCAGGCGACGCGCGCCGACGCGGCGACCGGTCTGCTCGATGTCAGCAGACTTGCCGACATGCTCTCGCGTATCCAGGGTCGAATCGTGCATAAGGCACTCGAACAGATATCGCCGCTGGCCGTGCCGATCATGCTCGAAATCGGCAAGATGCCGGTGAATGGCGAGGCCGACGAAACGCTGCTGATGGATGCCGCGACTTTGGTCGAGGAAGCCATGGGTCCGGGGATGGTTGAGGAATGAATTTTTCGCTGGCGCGGGCATCGCTGATCGCCGAGGCCGATTTTGTCGGCATCGCGGGCGAGCGCGCGGTCTGTGATTCGCGCGGCGTGCTTTATTTCCCCGATCTGAGGCTGCTCGCGGTCTCCGACCTGCATCTGGAAAAGGGCTCGTCCTTTGCCAGGCGCGGCGCACTGATCCCGCCCTACGATACCGGCGCCACTCTGCTCCGGCTGCAGGCGGTAATCGCGGACTACCAGCCGGCCATCGTCATCAGCCTGGGCGACTCCTTCCACGACGGCGGCGGCGCCGAGCGCATGCATCAAACCTTCCGCGATCGGCTGGAAGCATTGATGGCCGGCCGCGACTGGTTCTGGGTCGCCGGCAACCATGACCCGGAAGCGCCGGCGGATTTGCCCGGCGAGACGGTGCGCGAACTCGCCATCGGCTCGCTGCTGTTCCGCCACGAGCCGTCGAAGATAAGAACCGAGGGCGAAGTTGCCGGCCATCTTCACCCTTGCGCCCGCATCGTCCAGCAGGGCCGCTCGGTGCGGCGGCGCTGCTTTGCCGGCGATGGCGGCCGCATGATCATGCCGGCCTTCGGCGCTTATACCGGCTCGCTCAACGTGCTCGACCGCGCCTATGCCGGCCTGTTCCGCCGCGAGACGTTGATGGCCTATATGATGGGCGCCGCGCGCATCTTCGCCATTTCCGGTTCGATGCTGCGGCCGGGCTAAGTTTCTACGGTATAAGCACGGTTGCGCCTGTCGTCTGCCGTGCCCCGAGCCGGCGATGCGCCTCCGCCACTTCGGCAAGCGGCATGCTTGTGTGCACCGGGATTTTCACTGCGCCGCTGAGGACGACGCTGAACAGATCCTCGCTCATGGCGACAACGTCCTCACGCCTGGCGAGATGATGGAACAGCAACTGCCAGGTGGCGAACAGCGAACCCTTTTGCATCAAAAGCATGATGTCGAATGGCGGGATCGACCCCGACGCTGTGCCGTAGCTGACGAAGGTGCCGAACGGCCGCAGGCAGTCGAGCGAGGCGGGGAAGGTCGCGTTGCCGACGCCGTCATAGACGGCGTGGCAGCCTTCGCCGTTGGTGACCTCTTTCACCCGTGCGGCGAAATTCTCTTTGCTGTAGTCGATGACATGGTCGCAGCCATTGGCGCGCGCAAGTTCGGCCTTTTCGGGTGAACCGACCGTGCCGATGACGGTCGCGCCGAGATGTTTGGCCCATTGCGTCAGGATGAGGCCGACGCCGCCCGCCGCGGCATGCACCAGGATGGTATGGCCCGCCTCGACGCGAAACGTGCGGCGCAGCAGATATTGCGCCGTCAGCCCTTTCAGCATCATCGCCGCACCTGTCTCGAAATCGATGGCGTCGGGCAGATGCACGACGAAATGCGCCGGCACGATGCGTTCTTCGGCATAGGCGCCGAGCGTCTCGACATAGGCGACTCGGTCGCCAGGCGCGAAGCCGCTGACGCCTTCACCGACGGCGACGATTTCGCCGGCGCCTTCATTGCCGGGAATGAATGGCAGAGCGGGCGGCGCGTATTCGCCGGTGCGAAAATAGATGTCGACGAAGTGAGACCGACCGCCCGGTTGCGCACGCGCACCTCGCCCGGTCCGGGCTGGCCGATGTCGACATCTTCGTAGGCGAGCACATCTGGCCCGCCATGGCGGTGAACACGGATCGCTTTCATGGTTTTCTTCCCTGCGCTGTTCTCTTGAGTGTGAGATAGCGCGTGGCGGGATATCATTGTAGGCTGATACCGATGACATCAGAGTTCAAACAAAATGATATCTGAACAGATCGGCCTCGACCTTCTCCGCACCTATGTCGCGGTCTGCCGGCAAGGTAACCTGAGCAGGGTCGCCGCGCAGACCGGCAAGACCCAATCGGCGCTTAGCATGCAGATGCGTCGGCTGGAGGGCCTGCTCCAGCGGCATCTGTTCCAGCGCACCGGCCGCGGCGTTGTGCCGACTGCGGAAGGCGAGCTCTTTCTGGGATACGCGACCCGCATCCTCGCTCTCGGCGATGAAGCGGTGGCGCGTCTGCAGCAGGCTAGCAATGGGGGCGGCGTGCGTATTGGTCTTGCCGAAGAGGTCACCACGGCCGCGCTTTGGGCCGCACTCGGGCGGCTTCATCGCACCTATCCCGATATCAGCCTCGACGCGATGGTCGAGCACAGCGTCGCGCTGGGACGGCTGTGGAGCGAGGACGCGTTGGATGTCATGATCGCGCCGACATCCGTCGTCGCGGCCGACGACATGGAACGTCGAACTGCAGTGGGTCTGCGCCCAGGACTATGTGCTGGACCATGACCGGCCGCTCGATCTCGCCGCCTTCGGCGCAACCTGCCCTTGGCGCAGGCGGATGATCGAGGCGCTGGTCGCCGCCGGCCGGGAGCACCGGATCGTCCTGTCGTGCCAGAGCGTCACCGGCCTTCAGGCCGCGATCGAGAACGGACTGGGCGTTGGACTGCTTCCGCCCGAATCCGTGCGCACCGCTTCGATGCGGGTGCTGAAGACGTCAGCCGGCCTGCCCGAGCCGCTCACGGTCCAATACGGCCTTTACGCGCACGACCGCAGGACAGCTGTAATCGATGCCGCGATCGAAATCCTGCTTAAGGATTTGCCGGCGGCGCCACGAGCACGGGCCGCCTGACGGCGGGACGCTCTACCGGCCGTAATAGAGGGTGACGGTGTGCTTGGCCTCGGCGAAGAACAGCCAGCGCTCGACCAGCATGCCGGCGAACTGGACGATTGCCGCAAGCACCGACAGCACCGCTGCGAATGGCCAGGGCAAAGCGAATAAGACAGAAAGCAGCAGCAGGGCAGGCAAGGCGAAAGCCAGCAACTGCGTGATCAGCCGCAGCTTTGCGCCATGTTTGCGCGCGATCCGAAAACCCATTTCCTTGAGCAGGTAGTTCTCCTCGGTGTGCGGCCATTCGAGCGAGCGCACTGTGCCGCCAGTGAGCCCTGTCGCCGTGTTGGCGGTGGTCGCGATCTCCAGCGCGTCATTGTATCGCCACGTCGCCAGCTTCCAGCCCCAGCCGAGCAAGGTCAGCAGCAAGGCGGCTACCGCAACGGCGGTCGGGCTGATGGCGAAAGCCTGCAGCAGCGCGTTCAACAGCACGCTGCCGGTCATCGCCGAAAAGATGAGATAGCCCGGCAGCGTATACGGGCTATGCCACTGCGCGATCGGCTTCAGCGAGGCATAGATCATGCCGGTGGTGCAGACGGTGACGATTGCGCCGATAGTTGCGAGAAGCCCGGCGATGGCCATCCAGCCTCCGGTGCGGCCAAAAAACACCCAGCCGATGCCGAACAGCCCGGCGGGAATGAAGGTTGCTACCGACGATACACCCTCGCGTGAGAGCCAGGAGCTACGCCATTGCGAAAAGGCGCGCCAGGCGCGTTCGGGCCGGCCGAGATGGCCGGTCGACAACAAAAGGCCTGCGGCAATCAGGCCAAGCGCCAGCCCCATGCCGATAAGGCCGAGCCAGAAATGGGCCACGATAAAACCCAGTCCGCCAAGCACGCCGAGCAGCGCCAGCAGTCCGTAGCCCGCTCCTGTGGCAGTGGTGAAGAAAACGACGGAAAAGGCTGGATGCATTGGTCAGCTCGAAAGCATGCGGTCGATCCAGCCAAGAAAACCGCCTTCGACCGTGACTGGCTCGAGCCTTGGCGCCGGCACCGATGCGGCGCGCTGGGCGCGCGGCGGCAGATATTTGTTGGTCGGCTTGTAACCCATCTCCGGCATCAGGTCGACGCCGCCACGCTCCGCCACCAGTTGCGATACCGCCGAGGTGGGATCGCCGAGGTCGCCGAAATGCCGGGCGCTGGTCGGGCAGGCGGCAACGCAGGCCGGCACGCGGTCTTCCTCGGCCAGATTGTCGTTGTAGATGCGGTCGACGCACAGCGTGCATTTCTTCATCACGCCGACGTCGGTATCGAATTCGCGCGCGCCATAGGGGCAGGCCCAGCTGCACAGTTTGCAGCCGATGCATTTGCTTTCGTCGATCAGCACGATGCCGTCCGACGCCCGCTTGTAGGACGCGCCGGTCGGGCAGACAGTGACGCAGGCAGGCGTCTCGCAATGCAGGCAGGAGCGCGGAAAGTTGACCGTGCGCCCGCCCGCCTCGGTCGTGTGCTCGTAGCTGTGCACGCGGTTGAACCAGACGCCGTCGACATGGCCGCCATAGGGGTCGATGTCGGTCAGCGGCGCCATGTGGCCGCCGGTGTTCCACTCCTTGCAGGCGGTGACGCAGGCCTGGCAGCCGACGCAGGTGTCGAGGTCGATGACCAGGCCAAGCTTCTTGTCTGCATGGGCGGGAAGGCAGGTCATTCCACGGCTTCCCTATGGACGCGGAACTCGGCGCCGAAGCGAAGGATGTCGGGCGAAGGCTCGACATTTGGCGGCTGGCTGAAACGCTCGAATTGCGGTTCGGTGAAGCCGGCTTCCTCATCAGAGCATTTGACGATGCGCACCCTGAGGTCGAACCACGCCGCCTGACCGGTCACCGGATCGGAATTCGAATAGCGTTTGCCGTTCGCGTCAGCCGATGTCTGGTCGCCGATAATATGGTTGAGCAGGAAGCCGCGATTGCTCTCGGCAGCGTTGTCCTTCAGACCCCAGGCGCCGCGCCTTTTGCCGATGGCGTTCCAGGTCCAGACCGTATCCGCATTGACGCCGTCGACCAGCTTGATCTGCCCCTTAACCCTACCGTTGATGCCTTCGATCCACACCCAGTCGTCGTCGACAAGACTGAGATCTGCCGCGGTCCTGTGGTGCACGAACAGGCGGTTCTGACTGGTGATTTGCCGCAGCCACGCATTCTGCGAGCCCCAGGAATGATACATGTGCATAGGCCGCTGCGTCAGCGCATGCAGCGGGTATTTATGCGGATCGACGGCGGCCTCTTCGAACGGGGTAAACCAGAACGGCAGCGGATCCATATAGGTCTCGATGCGCCGGCGTTCGCTCTCGGGCGGCTGGACGCGACCATGACCGCGCGCGGCGAGGCGAAAGCGCTGCATCGGTTCGCAATAGAGCTGGAACACGATCGGCTCGGCCTTGGGGATGAACCCCATCTGCTCTGCGAAGTCGAGATAGGAGCGGTTGGCCATCTTGTAATAGCGCTGGTCCTCAGCAAAATCCTGGTGCCAGAAGCCGCCATTGCCGATGTAGCGCTGCAACTGGTCGGGATTGACTTCGCCCTTGCCGACGGAAGTGCCGTCCTTGCCGCGCCAGCCGGCCAGCGGGCCGATGCCCGGCGTGCGTTCGTGATTGACGATGTAGTCGGCATAGTCGGCATATCTGGCCGAGCCATCGTCCTCGACGAAGCCGGGCAGGCCAAGCCGAGCGCCAAGTTCGATCAGCACCGATTGGAACGGCCTGACATCTCGGTCCGGTTCGACCACCGGATGGCGGATCGCGTCGCCCGGCCCGTCGGCATGGCTGATCGGCCGGTCGAGCAGGCTGATGCAGTCGTGACGTTCGAGATAGGTGGTGTCGGGCAGCACCAGGTCGGCGAACGGCACCGTCTCGGAATAATAGGCGTCGGAATAGATGATGAAGGGGATCTTGTAGTTACCCGCTTCGTCATGGTCGGTGAGCATGGCAATGGTCTCGACGGTGTTCATCGAGGAATTCCACGCCATGTTCGACATGTACATCATCAGCGTGTCGATTGGGTACGGGTCACCGGCCCACGCATTGCGGATGACCGTATGCATCAGCCCATGCGCGGCGAGCGGCGCATCCCAGGAATAAGCCTTGTCGATGCGCAAAGGCGTGCCGGCCTCGTCGACCAGGAGATCGTCCGGCCCGCAGACGAAGCCGAGCGGCATGCCGTCGAGCGGCGTCATCGGCCTGACCACCTTGCCGGCCGGCTTCGGTCCCGGGGGCGCCGAGCGCGGGTAGGGGGGCTTGAAACGGAAGCCGCCGGGCACGTCCACCGTGCCGAGCAGCACCTGCAGCAGGTGGATGGCACGGCAGGAGTGAAAGCCGTTGGAGTGGGCCGAGATGCCGCGCATGGCATGCATCGACACCGGCCGTCCCTTGATCGTCTCGTGCCGCCGTCCGGCCCAGTCGGTCCACGCAACCGGCAGTTCGATCGTCTGTTCGAAGGCGACGTGGGCGAGTTCGGCAGCGATCCGCCGGATGGTGTCGGCCGGAATGCCGCATCGTGCCGCGACCACATCGGGTGCGTAGCTGTAGTCCATGTAACGGTCGGCGATAAGCTGGAACACCGGCACGCAGCGGCGACCGGCGAACGTGAAGCTGCCGGTCAGCGCCGGCTTCGCATCGGCATCGGCTGCGTTGACGGTTGTCTTCGCCACTCTGTCCCACGCGAGAAGATTGTTGTCGCTGTCGCGCAGGAATAGCCCGTCATCGACCGCGCCCGGCTCCTGGATGACCAGCACATGGGCGTTGGTGTAGCGGAGCAGATAATCGAGATCGATGCGGCCTGCCTTCAGCAGTTCATGGATTAGGGCGAAGACGAAGAGGCCGTCGGTGCCGGGCCGGATCCCGATCCAGTCGTCGGCAATGGCGTTGTAGCCGGTGCGGCAGGGGTTGATCGACACCACCTTGGCGCCGCGCGCCTTGAGTTTACCCAAGCCGATCTTGATCGGGTTGGAATCATGGTCCTCGGCGACGCCGAACAGCATGAAGTATTTCGTATTGTCCCAGTCCGGCTCGCCGAACTCCCAGAACGAGCCGCCGATCGTGTAGAGCCCGCCGGCCGCCATGTTGACCGAGCAGAAGCCGCCATGGGCGGCGAAGTTCGGCGTGCCGAACTGGCTCGCCCACCAGCCGGTCAGCGACTGCGACTGGTCGCGCCCGGTGAAGAAGGCGAGCTTTTTCGGATCGGCCCGGCGGATATTCGATAGCCGCCCGGTCGCAATCGAAAACGCTTCCTCCCACTCGATCTCGCGGAATTCGCCCGAGCCGCGCAGGCCGCTGCGCAACAGCGGCTTCTTCAGCCGCGCCGGGCTGTAGTGCTGCATGATGCCGGAGCTGCCCTTGCCGCAGATCACGCCGCGGTTAACCGGATGGTCCTTGTTGCCGTTGATGTAGCGCACCTTGCCGTCCTTGATGTGGACGTCGATGCCGCACCGGCAGGCGCACATATAACAGGTGGTCTTGGCGATGCTGTCGGAGATAGCGGGCGAGGTGTCGACGCCGTCGCCTTCATCAGGCGCGCGTGTATCGCCAAGCGGCCGTTGCGACGGTGCGGAATTGGCTCCGCGCGGCGCAGCTGGGTTCATGATGCCGGCGTGCTTTTGCTACCTGCGAATTTGGCCCGCGTCTTCGGTCCGGGGCCACGCATATAGTGTTCTTCAGGATGATATCGATCGCCGGCCAGCCGCCGCCTGAGGCCACGGGTCCAATGCGCAAAAAGGGATCTGAACCGCCCGATCATTTTGTTGGCCGCGATTTGTTGGCGAATTTATTCTAACTTCGACTGAAAAAGTAGAATAGAGCTATCGATCCGTCTAATCAGTTGTTCTTGTAAATTCGATCGGAATTGGTTCTTAATGCACACATGACGCTGGACCAGTTGCGCATTTTCGTTGCCGTTGCCGAACGCGGCCATATGACCAAGGCGGCAGAGCTTTTGGGCATCTCCCAGTCGGCGGCGTCGGCCGCCATCCGCGCTTTGGAAGAGCAGCATGGCGTTCATCTGTTCAACCGTGTCGGCCGCAACATCGAGCTGGCTCAGACCGGCCACCGTTTCCTGCCTGAGGCCAAGGCGGTGCTGGAACGCGCCGCCGCCGCCCGAAATGTGCTGGAGCATGTCTCGCAGACGGTCGCCGGCAGCCTGTCCATCGCCGCCAGCCTGACCATTGCCAGCTACTGGCTGCCGCGCCGGCTGGCCTCTTTCCACGAGGCCTACCCGGCGGTGCGCTTGAACGTCAGCATCGGCAACACCAGGCAGGTCGAGGCCAACGTGCTCGATGGCACCGCCGATCTCGGTCTGGTCGAGGGGCGCACCGAGTCAGACATCCTCCGCCGCACCAAGGTCGACGTCGACAGGTTGATGCTGGTCGTGGCCGCCTCGCATCCCGAAATCGCCGAGATCGCGCCGGGCCGCCCGGATATCAGAGGGCTGCGCTGGATCATCCGTGAGGGTGGTTCGGGCACGCGCGAGGTGCTGGAGGACCTGGCCCGCCGCGAGGGGATATCGCTTGGCGACCTGCAGATATTTCTGGTGCTGCCGAGCAACGAGGCGGTTCGCCAGGCGGTCGAGGCCGGCGCCGGCGCCACCATCATCTCGGACCTCGTCGTCGGACGCGCCGTCGCCGAGGGCAGTCTCCGGTCGGTGCCGCTCGAACTGCCGAAGCGCGACTTCGCCATGATCACCCATCGTGACCGCCGGGCAAGCTTGGCCCAGATGGCGCTCAAGGCGCATCTCGGCGCTGAAGCGGGGAACGGCATCCCGGCATAGCCGTCCTCAGGGCATCTGATATCGGTCTAGGGTCGGGGTGAAATGGTGCGGCCTCGTTTGGGTATTTATGGTCATTATGGGGTAGCCGCAGTTATGTGTTCAGGAGAACTTCCGCTGCGCATCCAGCGCCAGGCCAAGGCCGACCGAACCGAACATGTCGCCCTCGATCACAGCCGCTTGCGGCACCAGCGACAGGATTTCACGCCGTGCCAGCGGGATCGCGGTCGAACCGCCGGTGAGGAATACGGCGGTGATCGCAGACGCCGTTATGCCGGCATCGGCAATCGTCTGCCGCACCGTAGCGGATACCCGCTCGATGTCGGCGGCGATGGTCTCTTCCAGGCCGGTCCGCGAGATCTCGGCGGCGAAATGCGCGCCGGGCAGCGCCACCGTTACATCGGCCGAAGCCTGATCCGTCAGCGCGATCTTGGCTCGTTCGACGAGGCCGGCCAGCGCATGGCCGTAACGGTGCTCGACAATATGGATGAAGCGGTCGACAAGGTCGGCGCGGACGGCCTCGAAGCGGATTTGCCTCAGATGCGTCATCGCCTTGGCAGTATAGACGAGGTTGATGCGCTGCCACGTCGCGAGATCAATGAAATAGCTCGCCGGCAGGTTGCGCTTGCCGTCTTTTGTGGGCGTCAGGTAGCCGAGCTTGGGCATGACATGGGCAATGCTGAGCAGCCGGTCGAAATCGGTGCCGCCGATATGGATGCCGCGGTTGGCCAGGATATCGTCCTTGCGGTCGCGTGAGCGGGCGCGTTGCGGCGAAACCCGCACGATCGAGAAGTCGGACGTGCCGCCGCCCATGTCGACGATCAAGGCCAGTTCCTCGCGCTTCACGTCCTGCTCATAGTCGAGCGCTGCCGCGATCGGTTCGAACTGGAAGGCGATGTGCTTGAAGCCTTGCGCGCGCGCCGCCTTTTCAAGCTCGCTTTGCGCCTTGGCATCGGCTTCCACATCTTCGTCGACAAATTGCACCGGCCGGCCGAGCACAACGTTCTCCACCGGAGCGCCGGCATCTTCCTCAAGCCGCTTCTTCAAATGGCCGACGAACATGCCGACAATGTCGATGAAACCGATCTGCCGGGCCTTGATCCGCGTCTTCTCATGCGCCAGCGAACTGCCGAGCACGCTCTTCAGCGACCGCATCAGCCGGCCTTCGATGGCATCGGTGTAGTCGGCAATGGCGCGGCGGCCGAAATAGGTGTGACCGTCCTCGAAGTTGAAGAAAACCGCGCTTGGCAATGTCGGCTGTTCACCTTCCAGCGCCACCAGCCGTGCCTGGCCGTTGCGGATCACGCCCACCGTAGAATTGGACGTGCCGAAATCGATGCCGCCAAATGCCTGGTGCATTGCAGCCTCCTGTCATTGGGTCGTCGCTGTGGCGGGCGTCCGCAAGGCGCGCGCCGTCCAGAGGCCTGACCGTTCTGCCGAATGATTGTGCGTGTAACCCGAGGGTTGGGAGGCGGCGGTCTATCGCAAGACTGAGAAAAGGGGAACCCCTTTTCCCCGGAAATGGGTCCTGCGCGTCAATCCCTGCGGAAAATCAGCCTGCCCAGCCAGCCGGTGATCATGGCCAGCGACACGGAGAAGACGCCGTAGAGAAACGAGTAATCATGCGCGACGCGGAAGATCGACTGTTCGAAGCCCGATTTGCGGATTTCGAGCTGGGCCGAGCTTTCCTTGAGGAACAGACCGCTCTTGAACAGGAACGCGCGGGCTTTATGGGTTCCAACCGGGACGTTGGGCGCCAGCCGAACCGTGGCGCGAAACAGGTTCTGCGACAAGAACTGCACGCCGCCGACATTCTCGCTATAGAGGCCGGTCGCCGCCTTGCGCTCGCGCAGCGCCACGGTGAATTCCTCGATCGTCGCCGGACTGTCGGTTACCTCGGCCGGCTGCATGTAAAGGTTGGAGGCGCCGAGCGACAGCTGCTTGTAGCTGTTGGGTTCGGTGATGTCCTGCAGCGGCCGCGTCGTGGCGACGGAGTAGGATACCGGCACGTTCTCGAAGGTCTCGGATTCCAGATTGACCCAGACGCCGAGCACGCGGTCCTTGCGGCGCACCACCACCGGCCGCGGCGGGCCTTCGAGCACGACGATGACGTCGTAGCGCCCCTGTCGCGCGACCAGCGGGTCGGGATTTTCCAGCGAACCGAAAATGGTCAGGTCGGCGCCGGAAAAGCCGGCGGTGATCGACACCGCGTCGGTGGAGAGACCGATCTGGATGCCTTCCGGCAAGGGGTTCGGCGATTGCGCTGCCGCCGGCAGAGCGAGGGCGAAAAGCAAAACGGCGGCCGAAAAAATCCCCCACCGCAGCATCAGTTCAGGCCCGCGGCGGTCAGCGAATAGAGGTTTGGCGGCGTGACGAAGAGATCGATGGCAAGCCGGATCGCGACCGCCAGCACCAGCAGCGCCAGCAGTGCCCTGAGCTGTTCGCCGCGCAGCTTCTGTCCTGCCTTGGCGCCATATTGCGCGCCGGCAACGCCGCCCGCCATCAGCAGGAAGGCAAGCATGACGTCGACCGTCTGGTTGGTGGTGGCGTGGACAAGCGTGGTGTAGGCCGAGGTGAAAATGATCTGGAACAGCGAGGTGCCGATGACGACGTTGGTCGGCACCTTCAAGAGATAGATCAGCGCCGGCACCATGATGAAGCCGCCGCCGACACCCATGATCGACGACAGGAAGCCGATGCCGGCGCCGAGCCCCAGCACCGGAATGACGCTGACGAACAGCTTCGAGGCCCTGAAGCGCATCTTCAGCGGCAGCCGGTGGATCCAGTTGTGCTGGCCGGATTTCTTCAAGACCGGCGCCGCACCGCTGCGCGTCGCGCGCAGCGCATTGACGCTCTCGACCAGCATCAGCCCGCCGACGGTGCCAAGCAGCACGACGTAGAGCAGCGAAATGAACAAATCGAGCTGGCCGAGCCGACGCAGGAAGGCAAAGACAAAGATACCGCCGGTCGAGCCGACAATGCCGCCGGCCAGCAGCACCCCGCCGAGCTTGAAGTCGAGCGTGCCGCGCTTCATGTGCGACAGCGCGCCGGAGAAGGAGGAGGCGATAACCTGGTTGGCGCCGGTAGCAACGGCGATTGCCGGCGGGATGTTGTAGAAGATCAAGAGCGGCGTGATCAGAAAGCCGCCACCGACCCCGAACATGCCCGACAGGAAACCCACCGCCGCGCCCATTGCCAGCAGCACGAAGACGTTGACGGAAATTTCCGCGATCGGGAGATAGATGCCCACCCGTCAGTCTCGATCAGTTTGCCTGTCGGCGATTGCAGCCATTCCAGGGCATTGTCGCACCGAAAAGCCAATTCTTTCTTGCACCGCCGGGGCAGTGGGATCAAACCCCGCCGCCCTACCGAAACAAAAAACATCTCAAGCAGTTAGCAGGCAAATGTATGGCAGGGCGTCGCGTTAGCGACGCATCTGCCGTTATTTGTGCGCCAGCAGCGCCTTCACCAGCTTTTCGTCGATTTCGCCGGTCGCCTGCATCTTGTTTTCGGTCTGGAAAGCCATGATTGCGGTCTTGGTCTTGCCGCCCATCACGCCATCGGCGCCGCCGGCATCGTAGCCGTTCTTGTTGAGGATGAGCTGGATGTTCTTGACCGCCTTCTTCATGTCGACGCTGGCGGTGGTCTGCGGCGTGCCTTCCTGCCAGGATTCAGGAATGTCGGCCGAGTTGGACGCCGGGTCGAGCGGCTTCGGCTTCCACAGTTCCGTGGCGGCGCGCGCCCGCTCCAGCTGTTCGGGGCGCAGCGCAGTGGCGACTTCGTCGCGCTTTGCAGCCGCATCCTTGTCGCCGGTCTTGGCGACGAGCGCGAACCATTTGTAGGATTCCTCCAGGCTCTGCTTCATGCCGACGCCCTTTGCCGCCAGGATGCCGAGATTGAACTGGCTGTCCTTGACGCCGACATCGGCCGCCGCCTGAAACCAGTGCGCGGCCGATTCATTGTCGGTCACGCCGTCGGCGGCCATGGCAAACAGAACGGCCAGATTGTGCATGGCGCTGGCATTACCCTGCGCGGCGGCGAGCTGGTAGAAGGTCTTTGCCTTCTTGACGTCGCGCGTGACGCCGATGCCCTTCTCGTAGAAATTGCCGATGCGGTATTCCGCCGGTGCGAAGCCGAGCTCGGCCGACTTTTCGTACCATTTGGCCGCTGCCGCCATGTCTTCCTTGACGCCGCGCGATTCAGCATAGCGCGAACCGAGCTCGAACAGCGCCTTGGCGTCGCCGCCGGCAGCCGCGTCGCGCAAGGCTTGCGGGCCGGCATCGGCCGGAACGTCTATCTTGGCCACGGCAGGTGCTACCGCGGCATCAGCCGGCGGAATGGCGCCGGTAGTATCCGAGGCCGTCGTATCCGAGGCCGAGGGCGCCATGACGGCGGCCGCAGGCTGCGCGTCAGCAGCCGCCGGTTCCGCAGTGGCGGTCGTCGGCAGCATTGCATTTGGCGCGGGGGCCGGATCGGCCAGAGCCATCGGCGCTGGCGCGGGTTCCACGGCCGGCATTTCGGGCTCGGCGATCGAGGCCGCATTCATTGGCGCATCGTTGCCAACTGCCGGTTCCGTGGGCTCCGCCTGCCTGACGGTCCGGGCCGGCGCGTCCTGCACGGCCACCTGCGCGTCTGCCTTGGGTTGGCTGGCAGCGTTGACCGAAGCAGTCTCGACCGGCTGCGAGGCGACGATCGGCGCTGTATCGTTGCTTGCGACCTCGACCGGGTCGGCGAAGAAGGCCTTGCCGAGTTGCAGGCCGGCAAGCGCCAGCATGATCGCGACCGCTCCCATCAGTATCGGCTTGCGCCGCGCCTTGAGCAGGTCGCCGATACGAAGCGCCTTGACCGGGCCCTTCATGGTGGACTGGCGTTTCAGCGCGTCGGCCTCGGCGGCCGCAGCCTGCGCCGCGCGCCTGGCAGCGGCAATGAAGTCGGATTTCGATGCATCGCCGGAGTTTTGGCGCACCGGTGGGCCACGTTCGTCGCGTACGCGCTTCATGATGGCGTTGAGGTCGGGCGCGCCGGAGCCCGGCTCCAACGGCCGGTTGGCGAGCTTCGGATCGAGCGGCTCGTCGAGATCGACGCTCGGCATGTCGACATTGGGCCCCGAGCCGGCAAGCGGCGGCATGTCAGCCGGCTTCTTGCCCCTGAAGGCGCGCGCCAATCCACCGAACAGCGACGTCTTGGCCGTGGCTTCGCCTTTCTCGGCAATCCTGTCGGAACCGAGCGCTGCCTGGGCAGCGGCCGCGGCAGCCTCGGCTGGCGAGCGCCGCACGGGTTCGCTGCCCATGACCGGGTCGCTACGCGTACCCGGGTCGGCGCGCATATCCGGCTCGCTGCGCATGATGGCGGCGGCGCGGCCGTCGAGATCGGCCATGTCTCCGGTCAGCGGCAGCGGCTGGTCGATATCCATCGACGGCGCGTCCTGCACCGAAATCTTGGAGGCGCGTGCAGCGCGGGCCCGCCGCGCCGGCTCGGCCTGGGCATCCAGAAGCTCGCTCACCGCCTCCGCCGGTTCGCTGGTCTCCAGCGAGCCCAGACGATCGACGATCTTGAGCAACGTGTCGTGGATAGCCTCGAATGTCCGTGAATTGCGCTCGTCCGAACGGCGCGTCAGCGCTTCCAGCGTCTTCAGATCCTGAGCAAGGCCGGTAACGGCCGCGGTGTTGGCGTTGGAATCTGCCAGCGAGCGCACGGCGCTCTCGGCTGCTTCGCGTGCCGCGCCCATGATGGATTCGCGGGTTCCGGCCAGCGACTTCTCGATTTCGTTGAGGCGCGGGCTGATGTCCTCGAATTCCGGCAGCGGCGTGCCGGGCTTCGACAGATGCGCCGATAGGCTGGAGACCTGCGCCTCAAGGCTGCGGATCAGTGCCGGATCGATGCCGGCGACCTGCGCGGCCGACGATTCCAGCCGGCTTGAAATGTCTTCGAGCCGGCTTTCCAGGCCGCGGATCGCCGCCTCGTTGGCAGGATCGGGAATGCGCGTCTCCATGCGTTGGGCGAGCGCGGTGAAGCGTGCGTCGATGGCGTCCATGATGCCGGCGCTGTCAGCCTGCGGCTGGCGCTGGTCCAGCCGGTCGGCAACCTCGTCCAGCCGCCGCTCGAGATCGCGAAACAGCATGTTGCCCTGTTCGATGGCGTCGCCCTGCCGACGTTCCATCATGCCCGACAGCACGTCGAAGCGCTGTTCCAGACCCTGGAAGATATAGTCGGCGTCGGGCATGGCCGGGGCGCGATCGATCTTGTCGGCGATCATCGCGATCTGCTTGCCGAGGCGCTCCATCGCCTGTTCCGGCAGATTGGCGCGGCCGGCAAGCTCATCGACCCTGTTCGACAGCGTGCTGAGACGGTCGAGAACCTCGCCGCTCGGACGAACCTGCACGACTTCCTCGATCTGCTGCGCCAGCGAGGCGATCCGCTTCTCGATGCGTTCAAAGGGTTCGGGGTCGAAGGAATTGGCCTGTGCGGCGACGGTCGAGGCGACGATGGCGCGCGAAATCTCGTCGAGCCGTTCGTCGATCAGGCCAAGCGTGTCGCCGCCGCGGTTGCTCTGCTGGCTGACGAAATGATCGACGGCGCCGGCAAGCGTGCGGACCTTTTCTTCCATCGAGCGCAGCGACAGCGATTCCGGCAGATTGTGGACCGCATTGCTGATCTGTTCGAGCCGGTCGGTCAGGGCCGAAAATCCGGGGCCGTCGGCACGGTTGCGCTGGTCGGCGTCGACACGGTCCTCGAACGCGCTCCAGCGGCGGTCGAAATCGTCCCAGCGGCGGTCGACCTTCAGCACACTTTCCTCGCGCGCCAATGTGTCGAGCGCCGTCTTTACCTGCTCAAGCTCGAGCCGCAGCATGTTGACGCTTCGGTCGTCGCTCTTCTCGGCCAGCGTCTGGATGGCGCCGGACAGCCGCTCGAATTCGACGCCGAGTTCGGCGCTGCCCTTGCCGGGCAAGCCGCTTGCCTGACCACCCGATTGGTTGCTCGCCTGGAACGCCCGTTCGATGTCCTTGCGCAGCGCGGCGAATTCGCGCTGCAGGCCGGCGGTCATCTGATGGCGAAGTTCCTCGCGCAGGCCGCGCAATTCGCCGGCGATCTTGCCGACCACGGCGACGCTGTCTTCCTGGCCGCGCACGCGGTCGATGTCGCGCGCGATCGCCTGATAGTTCTGGTCGAAGCCGGCCGTCACAGGGCTTTTCGGCCGCGGCGCGGGCTGCGGGTCCTCGTACCAGCGCGGCGGCGGGGCGTAGGGCTGGGCACTTGCGTAGCGCGGCTCCGGAGCGGGCCGGCGCGGATCGAAGCGCTCGGCGGCGTCCTCGCGCTTGCGCTCCAGCCGCTGCTCCAGCGTTTCCAGCGAGCGGTTCAATTCATCAAGCGTAGTGTTCGGCCTGCGCGGCCTGCCGGCGTTGAGTGTATCGAGATAGGACCGCTTGCTGTTCATCGATGCGTCCGTTTTTCAGAATGGCCGGCTTGCTGCCAGTTTCCCCAGGTCCTTGTCGGGAACGAAGGCGGCCGCGCGGCACTGCTGCGGCGAAAGACGAGCTTCCCGGGCCAGGCCCGCTCTCCGAAAAACCGTGAAAAATTCGCTACAGGATAAACACGGGTGACCGACATCCGCACATTTCACCCATCGTGGTAAACAAGGCGTTAACCAAGCTTAAGAAGTTACGGCATTGCTGGAAATACAGGCGGTGCCCGTTCGGACCCGGCGCCGGGGGTGCGGCATAAGGTTTCGCAATCCCAGAACGCCCTTGCGTCATGCGGCGGCTATCGTTATAGAATTGACGTAAACGTAAGAGGGGCGCCGTTCGTGCCTTTTGCGATGAATTAGTTGAAACCACGACTGGAAGCATGCCCCCGCTTCCACTCAGGCGTTGCAAGGTCCGAGACCGCGATGCCACGACAGGGGAAAGCCAGTGACTATGAAACTTGTTTCGCCCGGCGAAGCCGCGGCCAACACCAACAATATGTCTGCCGAAGCCGGCGAGGAGCTGGTGCGCATCGGCGAGATGGCCAAGAAATACGGCGTGACTCTGCGCACGCTGCGGTTCTATGAAGACAAGGGCCTGCTCAATCCAAAGCGCGATGGGGCGACGCGGCTCTACACGCGTCGCGACAAGGCGCGGCTGAAGCTGATCCTCCTCGGCCGCAAGGTCGGGTTCTCGCTACGCGACGTCAAGCAGATGATGGATCTCTACGATCCGACGGGATCCAACATCAAGCAATTGCGGCTGGCTCTCGACAAGTCGGAGAAGCAGCTTGCCCGCCTGCAGAAGCAGCGCGCGCTGATCGACGACGCCATCAACGAGTTGAGCGGCTCGATGTCGGCCGTGCGCCAGATGCTGTCCGAGCGTTCGGCCCCGGCCAGCGCCGCCAGCTGATTTCGCTCCGCAGTTCCCGGCGAAAGCTTTGAAGGTAAGAGCCGCGCGGCCCGCCTGCGTGGCTCTTTTTGCTTGACCACCCTCGCTTTGCGCAAAGCCATGCACCGCTCGTGCCGATAGGCTGGCATAAGTAAATTTTGTAGCGGCGACCAAATTGACGTTTACGCAAACGTCAATTTTTGCTATCCCGCTTTCAACATTGGCCCGCATGCCGCCCCCAACCTCATGTTTCGGGGCCCGATCTCGCGGCCAAGGCCCGCATGGTGGAGGAAACACATGCCGATCTACAGGGCGCCGGTCCAGGACACGCTGTTCGTGCTCAACGAGGTGCTGGGTTATCAGCGCTACTCCAACCTTCCCGGATTTGCCGACGCGACGCCCGACGTTGTCGAGGCGATCCTCGCCGAAGGCGCCAAGCTTGCCGAAAACGTTATGCATCCTCTGAACCGCGTCGGCGACATGGAAGGCTGCGTGCGCCATGAGGACGGCTCGGTGATGACGCCGAAGGGCTTCAAGGAAGCCTACGACCAGTATCGCGAAGGCGGCTGGATGGGACTGGCGGCGCCCGTCGAGTTCGGCGGCCAGGGGCTGCCCTATGCCGTGCACACCGCGGTTGCCGAATACATGGTTTCGGCCAACATGGCGCTGATGATGTATCCCGGCCTGACTCAAGGCGCTATCGCTGCGATCATCACACACGGCACCGACGAGCAGAAGGCGACATGGCTGCCGAAGCTGGTCGAGGGGTCCTGGACCGGTACCATGAACCTGACCGAGCCACATTGCGGCACCGATCTCGGCCTGCTGCGCACCAAGGCGGTGCCGAACGGCAACGGCACCTACAAGATCTCAGGCCAGAAGATCTTCATCTCGGCCGGCGAGCACGACATGTCGGAAAACATCGTCCATCTCGTGTTGGCCCGCATCGAAGGCGCGCCGGCGGGCGTGAAGGGCATCTCGTTGTTCATCGTGCCAAAGCTGAAGCTCGATGCCTCGGGCAATCCGGGCGAGAAGAACACGCTCTCCTGCGGGTCGATCGAGGAGAAGATGGGCATACACGGCAATTCGACTTGCGTCATGAATTATGACGAGGCCGAAGGCACGCTGCTCGGCGAGGCCAATGGCGGCCTGAAGGCGATGTTCACGATGATGAACGAAGCCCGCCTCGGCGTCGGCCTGCAGGGCCTGTCGCTGTCCGAGATCGCCTACCAGAACGCGGTCTCCTACGCCAAGGACCGGCTGCAGGGCCGCTCGCTGTCTGGCGCCAAGGCGCCGGACAGACAAGCCGATCCGATCATCGTCCATCCCGACATCCGCCGCTCGCTGATGACCATGAAGGCCTTCAACGAGGCCGGCCGCGCGCTGGCGCTGTGGACGGCGATCAAGTCCGACATCGCCCACCGCTCCGCCGACGACAAGGATCGCCAGGCGGCCGACGACTATACCGGCCTGCTGACGCCGGTGGTCAAGGGCGTGCTCACCGACAAGGGTTTTGACCATGCCGTCATGGCGCAGCAGGTGTTCGGCGGCCACGGCTACATCGAAGAGCACGGCATGAGCCAGTTCGTGCGCGATGCCCGCATCGCCATGATCTATGAAGGCGCCAACGGCATCCAGGCGCTCGACCTCGTCGGCCGCAAGCTTGGCCTGAATGGCGGCCGCGCCGTGCAGGCCTTCTTCAAGGACGTCGGCGAGTTCTGCGAGGAGAACCGCGCCGACGAGAAGCTGGCGCCTTTCACGAAGGCGCTGAAGAAGGGCCTCAACGATCTGCAGGCGGCGACCATGTGGCTGGTGCAGAACGGCATGGCCAAGCCCGACAATGCCGGCGCCGCGTCGACCGATTACATGCATCTCTTCGGCCTGGTGGCGCTGGGCTACATGTGGGCGCAGATGGCCAAGGCCGCGCTCGGCAAGACCGGCGCCAATGGCTCCCAATCTGTCCACGAAAATGGGGCTTTTTACGATAACAAGGTGGTGACGGCGCGCTTCTTCATGGAGCGGATCATGCCCGAGACATCGGCACATCTCGCCCGCATTTCCAGTGGTGCGGACACGCTAATGGCGCTGCCTGCGGAAGCGTTCTAGAAATGGCTGGCGTCCCCCTCCCCCTTGAGGGGAGGGTGGCCCGAAGGGCCGGGAGGGGTCCTTGCGTGCAGTGCGCCGGCTGGTTGGCGCTTTGGTAGGAGATGATCGCAATGCCCCAAACCCGCGTCAATTCCGAAGATAAGGTCGAGCACGTCATCGGCGACCCCACCCGACCGCTTCGCGGCCACCCTCCCCTCGAGGGGGAGGGGGACGTTGGCGCGGGAGAAACGGCATGACAAATCCAGCCGAAGTGCTCTCCTTGCCGAAGCCCGCCTGGGCGGCGGACGAGGTCGGCATGCTCTACGACATGGCGCACCGCTTCATGTCGGAAGAGATCGCGCCGCGCTACGACGAGTTCGAGAAGAACGAGATGGTCGACCGCGAGAGCTGGCGCAAGGCGGGTGCCGCCGGCCTGCTCTGCGCCTCTATGCCGGAGGAATATGGCGGCTCCGGCGGCACCTTCGCGCATGAGAGCGCCATCATCGAGGCGATCGGCCATGTCGGCGTCGACGGTTTCGGCATCGGTCTCCACAACGCGATCGTTGCTCCTTACATCCTTCACTACGGCTCGGAAGAGCAGAAGAAGAAATGGCTGCCGAAACTGGCGACCGGCGAACTGATCGGCGCCATCGCCATGACCGAGCCGGGCGCCGGCTCCGACCTGCAAGGCGTCAAGACGCGCGCCGAGAAGGACGGCAACCAGTACAAGATCAACGGTTCGAAAACCTTCATCACCAATGGCCAACTGGCCAATTTCATCATCGTCGTCACCAAGACCGATCCGGCCAAAGGCGCCAAGGGCACCTCGCTGATCGTCGTCGAGGCCGACGAGGCCGAAGGCTTCGAACGCGGACGCAACCTCGACAAGATCGGCCTGAAGGCCAACGACACGTCGGAGCTGTTCTTCAATGATCTGCGCGTGCCGACCTCGAACCTGCTTGGCCACGAAGAGGGACAGGGCTTCATACAGCTGATGCAGCAATTGCCGCAGGAGCGCCTGCAGATCGGCACCGGCGCGATCGCCATGATCGAACGCGCCCTGGCGCTGACCATCGACTACGTCAAGGGTCGCAAGGCCTTCGGCAAAGCGATCATCGAGTTCCAGAACACCCAGTTCAAGCTCGCCGAACTGAAGACCGAGGCCACCATCGGCCGCGTCTTCTACAATGATTGCGTCACCCGCCACATCAATGGCGGGCTGGATCCGGTGACGGCGTCGATGGCGAAATACTGGCTCTCGGACCTGCAGGGAAAAGTCGTCGACGAATGCCTTCAATTGCATGGCGGCTATGGCTACATGGATGAATATCCGATCGCCCGCATGTTCCGCGACGCCCGCGTCCAGCGCATCTACGGCGGCACCAACGAGATCATGAAATTGCTGATCGGCCGCTCTCTCTGAGAGCGACGTCGGCAAAGCAAGGAGCAAGCAAATGGCTGAAGCTTATGTCTATGACGCCGTGCGCACACCGCGCGGCAAGGGCAAGAAGGATGGCTCGCTGCACGAGGTGCCGGCGGTGCGGCTTGCGGCCAGGACGCTTGAAGCGTTGCGCGACCGCAACGGCCTCGACACTGCAAACGTCGACGACATCATCTTCGGCTGCGTCGATCCGGTCGGCGAAGCCGGCTCCGTCATTCCGCGTGCCGCCGCCTTCGAGGCCGGCTACGATAACAAGGCGCCGGGCATGCAGATCTCGCGCTTCTGCGCCTCAGGCCTCGACGCCATCAATTTCGGCGCCGCCAAGATCGCTCAAGGCGCCGACGAGATCGTCATTGCAGGCGGCGTGGAATCGATGTCGCGCGTCGGCATGGGCGCCTCGGGCGGCGCGTGGTTCATGGACCCGTCCGTCGGCCTGCCCGGCTGGTTCGTGCCGCAAGGCATTTCGGCCGACCTGATCGCCACCAAATACGGTTTTTCGCGCGACGACGTCGATGCCTATGCGGTCGAGAGCCAGAAGCGTGCGGGCAAGGCCTGGGCCGATGGCCGTTTCAAGAACTCCGTCATACCGATCAAGGACCAGAACGGCCTCACCATCCTCGATCATGACGAGCATATGCGGCCGTCGACCGACATGCAGTCGCTGGCCTCGCTCAACCCGTCCTTCGTCATGCCTGGTGAAATGGGCGGCTTCGACGCGGTCGCCGTGCAGAAGCACCCTGAGGTGGAAGAGGTCAACCACGTCCACCATGCCGGCAACTCGTCCGGCATCGTCGATGGCGCGGCCGCCGTACTGCTCGGCTCGAAGAAGGCCGGCAAGACGATGGGCCTGAAGCCACGCGCCCGCATCCGCGCCTTTGCCAACATCGGCTCCGAGCCGGTGCTGATGCTTACCGGTCCGGTCGACGTCACCGAGAAGCTTCTGAAGCGCGCCAAGATGAAGCTGTCGGATATCGACCTGTTCGAGCTTAACGAGGCCTTCGCCTCGGTGGTGCTGCGCTACATGCAGGCATTCGAAATCCCGCACGACAAGATCAACGTCAATGGCGGCGCCATCGCCATGGGCCATCCGCTCGGTGCCACCGGCGCGATGATCCTGGGCACGGTGCTGGACGAGCTCGAGCGCCGCGATTTGAACACCGCTCTGGTGACGCTCTGCATCGGCGCCGGCATGGGCACCGCAACGATTATCGAACGCGTCTGATTTTCGGCCGGAAGGAGAGAGACATGACTTATACAAACTTCACGGTCGACACGGACGCAGACGGCATCGCGATGGTCACCTGGAACATGCCGGACCGCTCGATGAACGTCTTCACCGAAGAGGTGATGAACGAGTTCGACAAGATCATCGACCAGGTGGTGGCCGACGCCGCCATCAAGGGCGCGGTGATCACCTCGGGAAAGGACAGCTTCTCCGGCGGCGCCGACCTGACCATGCTGCAGAAGATGCTGGCCGTATTTGCCAAGGAGAAGACCAAGGACCCGGAGAAGGCGGCACAGCTCCTGTTCGACAATGCCGGCCGCATGGGTGGCTTGTGGCGCAAGCTCGAAACGTCGGGCAAACCTTGGGTCTCGGCGATCAACGGTACCTGCATGGGCGGCGCGTTCGAGCTGTCGCTGGCCTGTCATGGCCGCGTTGCCGCTGACTCCGAAAAGGTCAAGATGGCCTTGCCGGAAGTCAAGGTCGGCATCTTCCCCGGCGCCGGTGGCACCCAACGCGTGCCGCGCCTGACCGACCAGCAGCAGGCGTTGCAGATGCTGACCACCGGCCAGACGCTGTCGCCGCAGAAAGCCAAGGCGATGGGGCTGATCCACGAGATCGCCGAACCCGGCAAGCTGATCGAGACCGCCAAAGCGATGATCAGGAACGGCCTGAAAGCCGTCCAGCCCTGGGACGAAAAGGGTTTCAAGCTGCCTGGCGGCCAAATCTATACGCCGGCCGGCTTCAATCTGTGGCCGCCGGCCATCGCCATCCTGCGCCGCGAGACCTACGGCAATTATCCGGCCGCCGCGGCGATCCTGAAATGCGTCTATGAAGGCCTGCTGGTGCCGTTCGACACCGGTCTGCGGATCGAACAGCGCTATTTCACCGAAATCATGCAGTCGAAGGAAGCAGCAGCGATGATCCGCTCGCTGTTCGTGTCGCTGCAGGAGCTCAACAAGGGCGCCCGCCGTCCGGCCGGCGTGCCGGAGACCAAGTTCAAGAAGATCGGTATTCTCGGCGCCGGCTTCATGGGTGCCGGCATCGCCTTTGTCACCGCCAAGGCCGGCATCCCGGTCGTCCTGCTCGACCGCGACATGGCGTCGGCCGAAAAGGGCAAGGCGCATTCCGACAGCCTGATCTCCGATCAGGTCAAGAAGGGCCGCGCCAAGCCCGAGGAGAAGGACAGACTTCTGTCGCTGATCACGCCGACGGCCGACTATGCCGATCTCGCCGGCTGCGATCTGGTGGTCGAGGCGGTGTTCGAGGATTCGGCCGTCAAGAAGGCTGCCACCGAGCAGGCCGAAGCCGTGCTGAAATCGTCAGCGGTCTTCGCCTCCAACACCTCGACCATCCCGATCACTGCACTGGCCAAGAATTCGGCGCGGCCGAAGAATTTCGTCGGCATCCACTTCTTCTCGCCGGTCGACAAGATGATGCTGGTCGAGATCATTCTGGGCAAGAAGACCGGCGACAAGGCGCTGGCCACCGCGATCGATTTCGTGCGCGCCATCAAGAAGACGCCGATCGTCGTCAACGACACGCGCGGCTTCTACGTCAACCGCTGCGTGCTGCGCTACATGTCGGAAGCCTACAAGATGCTCATCGAAGGCGTTCCGGCGCCGATGATCGAGAACGCCGCCAAGGCCGCCGGCATGCCGGTCGGCCCGCTGGCGCTGACCGACGAGACGGCGATCGACCTTGCCCAGAAGATCATGAAGCAGACCATCAGGGATATCGGAGACAAGTCTGTCGACCCCAGGCAGATGGCGCTGATCAACACGCTGGTCGACACCCATGGCCGCTTCGGCCGCAAGAACGGGAAGGGTTTTTACGACTATCCGGCCAAGCCTGCCAAGAAGAAGCTGTGGCCGGGCCTGAAGGATCTCTATCCGCAGCTGGAGGCCGAGCAGGTCGACTATGAGGAGCTGCAGCAGCGCCTGCTGGTAACCATTGCGCTGGAAGCGGCCCGGGTGATGGAGGAAGGCATCGTCACCGATCCGCGCGAGGCCGATGTCGGCTCGATCCTCGCCTTTGGTTTCGCGCCATTCACCGGCGGCGCGCTGTCCTATATCGACGGCATCGGCGCCAGGGAGTTCGTCAGAATAGCCAAGGGCCTGCAGAAGAAATACGGCGCCGAGTTCAAGGCGCCAAAGTTGCTGCTCGACCTGGCCGAGAAGGGCGAGACCTTCTACGAGCGCTTCGATCCCTATGCGAAAGGCGAGGTGAAGAAGGCCGCTTGAGCTAGCGCCCCATGTACGTCTGAGGGCGCCTTGCGCGCATGATGGCCACGGCAAGGCGCCGTGGCCCTTACGCGGTCGGCAGCGAAAGTCGGCTGGCTTTTCACTGCCTGCCGACATCGACTTCAACCTCCATCTCAACAACGCCCGCTACATGATGCTCGCCGACCTCGCGCATGACCCCGAAAATCGGAATCGATTTTCGGAAAGGATCATGCGCCAAATCAAATGCTACTGCGTCCTTGGCGCGTCCGATAGGACGCTTGCCCGCTCCGTTCAACCGCGGCCGCCGACCGAGGCCGAGCGAGTTTGCATGACCTCCCACCAGGGATGCGCAGCCTGCCCAAGGCAGTTTGAGGCATCCATGACAACGTCGCCGCACGCAGCTTTTTGAGAGATCGGGCCGCGCGCCGGTGGACAATCGGATGACCGCGCGTTAGAAGGAAAGGTATTTTTTCCTGTTTTGAGGAGAGCGAATTGCTCTCGCATGACCGAGTTTGGGCCGCCATCGACGCTCTCGCCGAGCGCTATTCGTTGTCGGCCTCCGGCCTGGCCCGGCGAGCCGGTCTGGACTCCACCGCTTTCAACAAGTCGAAGCGGCTGTCCTCGGATGGGCGGCCGCGCTGGCCCTCGACCGAATCGCTGGCCAAGATCATCGAGGCGACAGGCGCTTCGCTCGACGAATTCACCGGGCTGGTCGAAGGCCGCGCCAAGACAGCTTCGGGCCCGTTAGCCTCGCAGCGTTCGGCGGTGCCGCTGCTCGGCTTTGCCCAGGCCGGCGCCGGCGGCTTCTTTGACGATTCCGGCTATCCCTCAGGCCAGGGCTGGGACCTTGTCGAGCTTCCGGCACGGGCGACCGAAACCTCCTATGCGTTGAAGGTGCAGGGCGATTCCATGCTGCCGCTCTACCGCAATGGCGATGTGCTGATCGTCGAGCCGGGCGCCGCTACCCGCAAGGGCGACCGCGTCGTCGTCAAGACCAATGCCGGCGAAGTCATGGCCAAGGTGCTGGAGCGCCAGACGACGAAATCGATCGTGCTGATCTCGCTCAACCCCGACCACCCGGACCGCGACATCGCGATGCGCGATGTCGAATGGGTGGCGCGGATCGTCTGGGCAAGCCAGTAGGTCTCGCGGTGCGTCTGCTTCAAATCCTCATAGCCCTCCTGGCGATCCCGGTGATGGTCGCCATTGTCGTCGCCGGCGGTCGCGCGCTGCATCACGAAAGCACCGCCATCACCGTCGACCAGATCGACCCGGACACCGAGGCCGTGCCCGAGGAGCCGGCGACGTCAGCGATCCCCGAGGTCCAGCCAGTCAAGCCTCCGATGCACTCGTCTCAGGTGCATTCGAGGGCGATCGATCCCGAGGCCATCGCACCGCCGCCGCTGCCGGTAGAAGAACTTGAACGGGTTGAGCCACGCGCGCCGCTGAGCGACCTGGCGCTGGCCGGACCGCCCAAGCCGCGTGGGCGCAGAGCGGTCGACGACTGGGGAGGAACAAAGCTGTTCCAGCCGGTCGCGGCCGCCGCCGGCCTGATCGAAGCCAATGGTTATTCCGTGACGGTCTCCGGCATCGACATCGTCAGGCAAGACGAGACCTGCACCGAGGACGGCAAGTCCTGGGCTTGCGGTATCAGGGCGCGCACGGCGTTCCGGTCTTTCCTGCGCGGCCGGGCCGTTGCCTGCAAGGTGCCGCCGGAGGCCGACCGTGCGCTGATCGCCGCCGAATGCCGCATCGGCAAGCTGGATGTCGGCCAGTGGCTGGTCGAAAACGGCTGGGCGCGCGCCACGGCAGGCGGCCCCTATGTCGAAGCGGGCGACAAGGCGCGCGCCGCCAAGAAGGGCGTCTTCGGCGCCGCGCCCGATCTTGGCGGCCTGCCACCGGCGCCAACGCCTGTTGCGGCACCGACGGCGTCGCAACCGATCCTCGATGCCCCGGCGATAGACACGCCGCCGGCCGGGACGGAAATTACGCCGCCAACTGACCAGCCAGCGCCCGCTCAATGAGCGCGCGGGTTTCGGCGATGCCGTAGAGGGCTGCGAACGAACCGAAGCGCGGTCCGCGTTCCTGGCCGATCAGCACCTGGTAGATCATCTGGAAGAAAGCGCCCGAGACACCAGGGCCGCCGTCCGGGCTCTTCTTCGAATGGTCCTGATAGCGTTCGATCTTGCGCGCCACGTTGAGCGAAGCGTTCTGGATCGCTTCGCCGTCGGCGCCGGCCGGCAGGCCAGCAAGCGCGTTGCCAAGCGCTTCCAGCGCCACGCGTTCGACATCGTCGGCCGGCCGGAAGGTCTTCGTCGGCTTCACGAAATCGTCGAAGTAGCGGATGGCGAAACCGACCAACTGGTCGAGTTCGGGATGCGTCGCCGGCGTCACGCCAGATGCATGGCGCGAGATGAAGCCCCACAGCACATCCTTGTTTTGCGCGTTGGAGGCGCTGACCAGGTTGAGCAGCAGCGAGAACGGCACCGGCATGTCGATGGAAGGCGGCTTGCCGTCATGCATGTGCCAGACCGGATTGCCCAGCCGCTCCTTCCAGTCCTGGCGCGGATAGGCGTTGAGGAAGGTGTAGTACTCGTCGACGGCGCGTGGGATGACGTCGAAATAGAGCTTTTTCGCCTGCCTTGGCCGCTGATACATATAGAGGCCGAGGCTTTCGGTCGGCGCGTAGCGCAGCCATTCGTCGATGGTCAGCCCGTTGCCCTTCGACTTCGAGATCTTCTGGCCGTTCTCGTCCAGGAACAGTTCGTAGACGAAATGCTCGGGCGCGCGCCCGCCGAGAATGTTGCAGATGCGGTCGTAGATCACCGCGTTCGTCTGGTGGTCCTTGCCGAACATTTCGAAATCGACGCCGAGCGCTGCCCAGCGCATGCCGAAATCCGGCTTCCACTGCAGCTTGACCTTCCCGCCGGTCACCGAAAGCGTGGTCTCGGTGCCCTCATCGTCGAAGGTGATGGTGCCGGCCTTGGCGTCGACATGCTTCATCGGCACGTAGAGCACGCGCCCGCTCTTCGGCGAGATCGGCAGGAACGGGCTGTAGGTTGCCTGCCGCTCCGGCCCCAGCGTCGGCAGCATCACCGCCATGATCTGCTCGTAGCGCTCGGCGGCGCGCACCAGCATCGCATCGAAGCGGCCGGCCTTGTAGTACTGCGTGGCGCTGGCGAATTCGTAGTCGAAGCCGAACGTGTCGAGGAAGCGGCACAGCATCGCGTTGTTGTGGTCGGCAAAGCTCGCATAGTCGCCGCCGAACGGATTGGACACCGACGAAAGCGGCATATGAAGATAAGGCTCGAGGGCTGCGCGATCCGGCACATTGTCGGGGATCTTGCGCATGCCGTCCATGTCGTCGGAGAAGCAGAGCAGCTTGGTCTTGACCTTGTTCCCGGTCAGCACGTGAAAGGCATGGCGCACCATCGAGGTGCGCGCGACCTCGCCGAACGTGCCGATATGCGGCAGACCCGACGGACCGTAGCCGGTCTCGAACAGGACGGTCTCGGGAAAGTCGGCGCCTTTGTAGCGCTCGATGATCTTTTTGGCTTCCTCGAACGGCCAAGCCTTGCTTTCGGCGGCTGCCGCAAGCATTTCGGGGTTGAGATCGGCGATGTTTGATCCCGTCATGTCAAAGTTCCAGTCATGGCCGGCTTTCGCGGCTGGTAAGATTTTTCAACCGGGTCTCTAGGCGCGACGGGGCGGAGCGTCAACGATATCAGGCGTTTTCGTTGCGACGGCGCCGTAGCGTCCCTACCTTCGACCCTCACTATCAAGGAGTTTTGAATGTCGTTGCCGTCCACCCATGAAGCCCTGATCTACCTGATGGTCATCACCTCGGCTTCCGATCGCGACATGACCGATATCGAACTGGCGCGCATCGGCGACGTCGTCCGCAGCTGGCCGGTGTTCGAGGATTTCAAGCAGGACAGGCTGATCGCCATTGCGCAGGACTGCCAGAAGATGCTGCATGAAAAGGATGGGTTGGAAGGCGTGCTCGAGCGTGTCGCCGAGACTTTGCCCGAACGGCTGCACGACACCGCCTATGCCGCGGCCTTCGAGGTTGCCGCCGTCGATCTAGAAATGCGCATGGAGGAATTGCGAGTGCTGCAGTTGATCCGGCGTGAGCTCGATCTCGACACGCTGACCGCCGCGGCCATCGCGCGCGGGGCGAAGGCCCGCCTGCGCACGCTGACCTGATCCAGCCCCTAGAGGAAGCTGACCGGGACCGGATCAGAAAAAGCTGACCGGGAACCGGATCAGAAGAAACTGACCGGGAACCGGATCAGAAGAAACTGACCGGGAAATAGCGGAGGTAGAATTCGGCGAAGGTGCCTTTCACCGATATCTCCTGCAGCGCGTAGTCCATGGCTGCGGCCAGCGCCGGGTCGCTGGCCCGGGTGGCAATGGTCATGCCGGAGCCCAGATATTCCGGCGCCAGGTAGGGTCCACCGGCGAAGCGGCAGCAACCGGCGGCGTCCGTGCCGCCCAGCCAGAAGGAAAAGCGCATGCCGTCGCCGAAGGCGGCATCGATCTTGGCGCTCTTCAAGTCGCTGTAGAGGTCTTCCGGCCGGTCGAAGCGGATGATCTGCACGGTGCCGAAATAATCGCGCAGCATCTTTTCATGCGCCGAGCCGGCCAGCACGCCGACCCGCTTCGAGCGCAATTTGTCGAGGATCGGCTCGGCGAAGGCCTTGGTCTTCGGCATGATGAAGCGCGCCGGAAACTGTAGATAGGAGCGCGAAAAGCTGTACTTCGCCCGCGTCTCCGGCGTGGCGGCGATGCCGGCGATGATCGCCTCGCCTTCGCCCTTCTGCAACGCGTCGTCGAGTTCGGCCCAGGGCAGCGCCTGGATCTGACATTTGTCGGCGATGTCGAGTTCGGCGCAAATCGCCCGCGCCAGGTCGATGTGGAAGCCGGACAGTCGGCCCGTGCCGTCGAGAAAATTGAAGGGCGGGAAATCGGTTGTGGTGAGGAACCTGAGCCTCGGCAGCGCCGAAAGGTCCGGCTTCGGCAGCCGCTCCTTGGCATCCCAAAGCACCGGCACCTGCGGTTCCGCTGCCCGCACAGCGCCGGCAAACGGCTGCACTCCGATCAGCATCGACAGCAAGGCGATGGCTATCCAGCGTGATGTCACAAAAAACTCCGCCCGTCTTGGCCGTTGGCTTGTGATACGAAAACGGCGCAGGCACAATTGTTTTTGATTTCAAAGGGCAAATTTCGGGTTATGCTTTGGCGAGGTTGCAAATAGCCGCACAGAGTCGGCCCGGGGTTGGCGGTCGCTGGCGTTAGAAAAGCTAAGGATGTGGCTTTGCAATCCGGGGTTGATGGCTAAGTGCGGGTCAGGCACGTAGCATCGGTCTCAAGAGCGGTAGGCAACATGGGGTAGATGTTGCGATGGGTTATTTTGACCGGACACTTGAATATATTGACCGGGTGCAGCGTGCCGACACGTCGGCTGCGGTGTGCGAGCAGCTACTTAGTGTCACCTCGAATTTCGGATTGACGGCCCTGATAGCCGCAACGGTGCCGCAGCCCGGTACACCAAGCAGCCAGACGAAGGACCATGTGCTGCTCTGCGATTGGCCTAGCGAATGGCTGGAGCGTTACTTATCGCGCAACTACGTCGACCACGATCCGGTCGTCAGCCATTTGAAGCAGTTTCGGGCGCCATTCCAATGGCGCGATGCCGTTCAAAGCATGCCCGCCGACAAGAGCAGCGCCGAGGTAATGCGCGACGCCCGCCAGTTCAAGCTGCGTGACGGCCTCGCCTTCCCGCTGATCACGCTCGAAGGCCAGATCGCGCTGGTTTCGCTGGGCGGTGAGGCGGTCGAACTGTCCGAAGCCGAATTCGCAATGGTCTCGCTGGCCTCCACCTATGCCATCGGCCGCGCCATGCAGCTTCAAACGACGGCCGGCAAATCTATCGATCACATTGAATTGACGCCGCGCGAGCGCGAATGCCTGCAATGGGCGGCGGTCGGAAAATCCGAGTGGGAGATTTCGCAGATCCTCGGCATCTCGGAGCATACCTCTGAGAAACACCTTCTCAACGCCAAGAGCAAACTAGGCGCCGCCAACCGTGTGCAGGCAGTCGCCGAAGCAGTCAGGCACGGCTATATCAGCTAGGCCGGTTCTGGCGGCCCGAAATTTATGGCCGCATTGTCGGCGTCATATCTTCAGAAAAGACCGGCCCCTGTCGTCCTCTTGAGACAGCTAATGCTTTCTTAACGCCAAAAGCAGACTCGGCGTCGCCAACAGGGTGCACGCCATCGCGGAGGCGTTTAGGCGCAGCTATATTAGCCATGTCGGCTGTGGCAGCCTGGAAATCCTTGCCAACACCTTCGCGCAATTTTTTCGGGAAAGCCCGGCCGTATCTTCCTCTTAAGCCCAGGAGACGGCTAATGCTATTTTCCCTTACCACTCAACAACTGATGGAACGTCCCGACCTATGGGAGGCCGTCCATCGCCTGCGTTACAAGGTCTTCGTCGATGAGATGCGGTGGACCGATCTCGATCGCCCGGACGGCCTCGAAATCGATCAATTCGACCATGATGAGGCCGAACACCACCTTGTCATCCGCAATGGCGAGCTTGCAGGCTATCATCGGATGCTGCCGACCACACGGCCGCATCTCCTTAGCGATGTGATGCCGGAACTCTGCGAGGGAAAGCGCCCTTCGGGACCGAATGTCTGGGAGCTAACCCGCTACGCGGTGGCGCCAGGCTTTCGCGATGGTAAGCGCGGCGTGTCTACGGTCGGCACCGAACTGATCGCCGGCTTCGTCGAATGGGGCCTTGCTCGCAATGTCGATCAGGTCATTATCGAGGTCGAGCCGGTGTGGGTGCTGCGGACGCTGCAGTTGCACTTCCTGGCGACGCCGCTCGGTTACCAGCGCACCTATGGCAACCAGCAGGTCGTCGCCACACTGCTGACCTTCAACGAGCATACGCTGGATGTCGTGCGTTCGCGCCGCAACCATCACGCCCCGGTGTTGGCCAGGGGCACCCCCCACATGCTCGGCATGCGGCAGGCGTCGTGAGACTGTCTTCACCCGACGCGCTTTAATGCATGTCGCTCAAAGTGGCCCCGGTTTTGAGAGAACGACATGCATGAAACAAAGACCTAAAGCGCGTCGCGTGAATCCGTTCAAATGCGATGGGCTTTAGACAATGGCCACAGAGCCCACCTCCGTGTGGGGGTGGGCTCTGTATTTCAGCCTCTGCCTATCGAGGCCAGTCTCTACTTCTCGAGAAACGACGGCCCTTCGCCGACGATCTTTTTGTCTTCCTTGCCGATGGCGTCGAGATCGCGCCCATCATAGGGCAGCGACAACAGGATGCGCCGCATGACGGCCAGCCGCGAGCGTCGCTTGTCATTGGCCCGCACGATGATCCAGGGCGCGAACTGCTTGTGCGTGCACTCGACCATCTGGTCGCGCGCCTTGGTGTAGTCGTCCCATTTGGTAATGCCGGCAATATCGATCGGCGAGAACTTCCAGTTCTTCAGCGGAGACCAGCGGCGGTCGTGAAACCGTTCGAGCTGGGTTTCGCGGCCGATGTTGAGCCAGAATTTGAAGAAATAGATGCCGTCGTTGGAGATCATCCGCTCGAAATGCGGCGTCTCGTCGAGGAATTTTGCATGCTGTTCCGGTGTGCAGAAGCCCATCACCGGCTCCACGCCGCCGCGGTTGTACCAGGACCGGTCGAAGGTGACGAATTCGCCCGATGTCGGGAAATGGGCGACGTAGCGCTGGTAGTACCATTGCCCGACTTCGGTTGGGGTCGGCTTGGTCAGCGCCACATTGCGCGCGGTTCGAGGATTGAGATACTGGCGCAGCACCGAGATGGTGCCGCCCTTGCCGGCGGCATCGCGCCCCTCGAACAGCGACATCACTCTGCTGCCGGTCGCCTGCAGCCAGGCCTGCGCCTTGACCAGTTCGATCTGCAGCCGCTCCAGCGTCTCGTCATACTCCTCGCTCTTCATTTTCTTGTCGTAGGGGTAGTCGCCTGCGGTCAGTTTGTGGTCCTCGATCCAGCTGGGAAGCTCGGGGTTTTCGATGTCGAACTCCCGCTCCTTGCCGTCCACCTTGATCTTCAGCGGCCCCTTTGCCGGCTCTGCGGCGGGACTTTCCTTGGCTTTTTTCATCGAGACGAACCTTTCCAGCTTGCGGACTCATGCTATGGGGGGCCTCAAACCCGGTCCAGCGGAAGTTTCGGCGGGACCGGCGCAGAAGCACGGAAAGCACGAATGGCTGACACCGGCGCAGAGCGGACAACCACGGGGCAGGCCGTCGCCGGCCGGCTGTGGAACAGCCGATGGCTGCTTGCCGCCGGTGCGATCGCCATCATGGCCGTTTATGGGTTTGCCGGTATCTCCGCCTATGTCGTCCTGGCTGCGTTGACGGTGCTGCTGGCCGCCGCGCTTCTGCCAACCGGTGGCGCCAGCCGGTCTGCTGAGACCATTACCACGGTCGAGGCGAGCGGGCTGCAGCGGCTTTCTGGCGAATACCTTGCGGCTGCCGTTGCCGATCCGCTGATCATCTTCGACCGCACCGCCACCATCGTCCACGCCAATGCCGCCGCCTATGCCGCCTTTGGCGGCATCGCGCCCGGCCTGTCGCTGTCGCTGAAATTCCGCGCCCCGGAAATGCAGGCATTGCTGGACGGCGTACTGTCGGGAGCCGTCGCCTCCGATGCCGTCGACTACACCGAGAAGCTGCCGGTGGAACGCGCCTACCGGGTCAGCGCGTCCTCGGTCGGCCACGCCACCGATCTCTATGTGCTGGTATTCAAGGACCAGAGTGAGACGCGCCGCATCGACCGCATGCGCGCTGACTTCATAGCCAATGCCAGCCACGAGTTGCGCACGCCGCTTGCTTCAATCTCGGGCTTCATCGAGACGTTGCGCGGCCCGGCCCGCAACGATCAGGCGGCGCGCGAGCAGTTCCTGGAGATCATGCAGAACCAGACCGGCCGCATGGCGCGCCTCATCGACGATCTCCTGTCGCTGTCGAGGCTTGAAATGAAGCCTTACCTGAGGCCGGGAACCGAGGTCGATCTGCGCCAGACCATCGACAGCGTCATCGATTCACTAGGCCCGCTCGCCAGCGAGAACGGCGTCGTCATCGAACGCGACTACGCCGAGGGGCCGCTCGACGTGCCCGGAGACCGCGACGAGCTGTTCCAGGTGTTCGAGAATCTCTTGGAAAACGCCTGCAAATACGGCCAGCCTGGCGGACGCGTCACGGTGTCGATCGCGCGGGGCGAGGCCGGCCCGGAACCGGGCATCGATATAACCATCAGGGACTATGGCCCGGGCATCCCGGAAGAGCACATACCGCGCATTACCGAGCGCTTCTATCGCGTCGACGTGGAGAGCAGCCGCACGCAGAAAGGCACCGGTCTTGGCCTGTCCATCGTCAAGCATATTCTGACGCGCCACAACGCCCGGCTTTCGATCAAGTCGGAGGTTGGCAAGGGCGCGGCGTTCACGGTCCATTTGCCGGCAGGCTGAGGCGGTACTATCTGCTAACTGCCTGTTTCTTCTTTCTGTCATCCGGCTAGCGTATCAGCACAGGGGTCGAGGAAACGACTCAAAAGGCCAAAGATTTGAGGAAGGCATTTCGCCCATGCAGTCCGTACACATTGTCAGCGCCTATGACGAAGAGCTGAAATACCTGGCGAAGCGCATCGCTGCGATGGGCGGCCATGCCGAGCGCATGGTCGAGCAGGCGATCCAGGCGCTGGTCAATGCCGATCCCGGCCTCGCCCAGAAGGTCATTCGTGACGACATCGTGCTTGACGATGGCCAGCGCGAAATCGACGACAAAGCCATCGTCATCATCGCCAAGCGCCAGCCCATGGCGACGGATCTGCGCGAGATCGTCGGCGCCATCCGCATTTCGGCCGACCTCGAACGGGTCGGTGACCTCGCCAAGAACGTCGCCAAGCGTGTGGTCAGCGTCATTGACGGCCGCCAGCCGACCAGCCTGTTTCGCGGCCTCGAGGCGCTGGCCGAACTCGCTTTGACCCAGCTCAAGGAAGTGCTCGACGTCTATGCCTCGCGCTCGGTCGAGAAAATAGGCTTCGTTCGCGACCGCGACGACCAGATCGATGCCATGTACACCTCGCTGTTTCGCGAATTGCTGACCTACATGATGGAAGATCCGCGCAACATCACGCCGTGCACGCATCTGCTGTTTTGCGCCAAGAACATCGAGCGCATCGGCGACCACGCCACCAACATTGCCGAAACGATCTACTACATCGTCACCGGCGAGCAGTTGCCGGCCGAGCGTCCCAAGGGCGACAAGACCGACAAGATTGCCCTTCCGGCGCTGCCGGTGAAGTGATCGCGCGCCCCTCGAACGCTTAATCATATTGCGCTAAACTGCCCGGATGTTAGCGTCTCGGTTCCTGGCCAAGGCCAGGCGCTCAGGAGGCTGCGATGGAATATGTCCGAGAGTTCAAGCCGGCGCCGGCATCGTCCGGCATCATCGCGTCGAGCGTCTACACCGCCGGCAAGCGCATCGCCGACATTCCGATCGAGGAAGCCGGTGAATGGGCCAAGAAGTCGGGCCATGTCGTCTGGATCGGGCTGCTCGAACCCGACCGCGAGCTTCTGCTGCGCGTCAAGGCGCAATTCCATTTGCATGAGCTGGCGATTGAAGACGCCGAACATCCGCACCAGCGGCCGAAGATCGAGCAATATGGCGATGCGCTGTTCATTGTTGCCCGCACTGCACAACTGATAGACGGACGCGTCACCTTCGGCGAGACGCATCTGTTCGTCGGCTCAGGCTATATCGTCAGCGTCAGGCATGGTCCCTCGACCTCATACGCCGCCGTGCGCCAGCACTGGGAAAGCTGTCCGCACTCACTGGCCAAGGGCGAGGATTTCGTCCTCTACGCCATCCTCGACTTCATCGTCGACAACTACATGCCGGTGCTAGAGCAGATCGAGGACGAGGTCGAGGCGATCGAGGACAGGGTGCTGCTGAAGCCGATGACCGGTCCTGACATCGAGCGGCTCTATATGCTGCGCCGCGATCTGTTGCGCCTGCGCAATGCGGCGCTGCCGCTGGTCGAGGTCTGCCGCCGGCTGACCAGCGCCGAACTGCCGCAGATCCATACCGCAATGCATCCGCTGTTTCGCGATGTCACCGACCATATCCGCACCGTGCAGGAAAAGATCGACAGCCTGCGCGAGGTTCTGGCGTTCGCTTTCGAAGCCAGCCTGCTGGTCGGCCAGAGCCAGGAAACCGCGAACACCAAGAAGCTGGCCTCATGGGCGGCGATCCTGGCGGTGCCGACGGCGCTCGCCGGCATTTACGGCATGAATTTCGACGACATGCCGGAACTGAAGATGCAATACGGCTATCCCGTCGTATTGGTCTCGATTGCGCTGATCTGCTCGTTTTTGTATTGGCGATTTCGAAAGAGTGGGTGGCTGTGATGGTAGGCAGTAGGCAGTAGGCAGTAGGCAGTAGGCAGTAGGCAGAATAAGGTAGCGCCTCACGAGCGCTACCCCATTCCCTACTGCCCAGTCCCCAATCCCTATTCCTAACTACCGGCTCCTGCGCCGCTCTGAAGCCGGCTGGAACGCCACCCTTGCGTGGTACTTGCAGTAAGGTCCGGTTTCAGCCGCCTCGTTGCCGCAGAAGTTGAAGTCTTCCGACAGCGGGTCGCCATTCGGCCATTTGCAGGTGCGCTCGGTGAGATCGGTGAGCTGCAGATGCCGCGAGATCGGCACGACGACGTTTTCGACCGGGCGGATGTAGTGGCGCGCCACTGGCTCGGCGTCGAACTGCGCCTGCAGCGCGTTCGCCCCGATCGACGTCGTGACATGGCGCTGCGTGGTTGCGGCGCGAGGCACCGATTTCTGGATCGAAGATCCCTGCGTTGTCTTCTTCTGACGCGCCGGCGTCGCGGTCGAGCGTCCGCGGCCCGACAGCTTCAGCCGGTGCACCTTGCCGATGACCGCGTTGCGGCTGACCCCGCCGAGTTGTGCGGCGATCTGGCTTGCGCTCAAGCCCTCCGACCACAGTTTCCTGAGAAGTTCGACCCGCTCGTCAGTCCAGTTCATGAGACCGCGCTCCTGCTAAGTGTGCGGCAGCCGGAATCCATTCCCGACCCGGCAATCTTTGCCGGGGCAGACACCACATATATTAGGTGATTAGGTCCGCCGCACGAAATCTAGTTATTTCCCGACTACAATTACCTCATGTGTTGACTCGGTGACAAGAGTCCCAGGTGCAACACGAATCGGTTTTTTAGGTTTTCCCCAACTTGCCCGGTCGCTTATGAGCCGGCGTCTCGTCGGGAGCTTGCCGCGCGCCTCTGCACGACGTTTTCGTTGACTTCATGGCCGAAAAACACGATAAGCCGCAAAGGCCGCCGCTTTGGCGGCTTTTTTGATTTTTCCGGTACCGGAGACGCATATAATGAGCGGTTCGGCGCTTTACGAGACCTTTGCCCGCGCCCCTTTGGCCTTCGACCATGGCGAAGGCACCTGGCTGGTTACCGACAAGGGCGAGCGATATCTCGATTTCGCTGGCGGCATCGCGGTCAATTCGTTGGGCCACAGCCATCCGCATCTGGTCTCGGCGCTGACCGAACAGGCGGCCAAGCTCTGGCACGTCTCCAATCTCTACGAGATCCCGGGGCAGGCCCGGCTCGGCGAGCGGCTGGCTGACGCCACCTTCGCCGATAAGGTGTTCTTCACCAATTCCGGCGCCGAGGCGCTCGAATGCGCGATCAAGACGGCGCGGCGCTACCAGTTCGTCAAGGGCCATCCCGAGCGCTTCCGGGTCATTACCTTCGAAGGCGCCTTCCACGGCCGCACGCTGGCGACCATCGCCGCCGGCGGCCAGTACAAATATCTCGAAGGCTTCGGCCCCAAGGTCGAAGGCTTCGACCAGGTCGGCTTCGACGACATCGACGCCGCCGAGAAGGCGATCACACCAGAGACCGCCGCGATCCTGATCGAACCGGTACAGGGCGAGGGCGGCATCCGCCCGGTGCCGACGCAATCCTTGAAACGGCTGCGGCAGCTCTGCGACCAGCATGGCCTGCTGCTGATCTTCGATGAGGTCCAGTGCGGTATCGGTCGCACCGGAAAGCTGTTCGCGCATGAATGGACCGGCGTGACGCCAGACATCATGGCGATTGCCAAGGGCATTGGCGGCGGCTTTCCGATGGGCGCGTGCCTCGCCACCGACGACGCTGTCGTCGGCATGACGGCAGGCGTGCATGGCACCACTTTCGGCGGCAATCCGCTGGCCATGGCGGTCGGCAACGCTGTGCTCGACGTCGTGCTGGAAGACGGCTTCCTCGAAGACGTCCAGCGCAAGGCATTGCTGATGAAGCAGGGCCTGGCGGCGGTCGCCGACGAATTTCCCGATGTCATCGAAGGCATCAGGGGCAGCGGCCTGATGCTTGGCCTGAAATGCGCCATGCCAAACACCAAGGTCAACATGGCGCTGCGCGACCAGCATCTGCTGGCGGTGCCGGCCGGCGACAACGTCATTCGTCTGCTGCCGCCGCTGACCGTCACCGACGCCGAGATCGGCGAAGCGCTCGATCGCATCCGCGCCGCTGCCAAGGGCCTGACCGACGCCATCGCCGCGGCCGCCGCGAAGTAATCCCGAGAACCATTCCCGATGAGCCTTCGCCATTTCACCGATCTTTCCGCCGTTTCCGAAGGCGATCTGCGCCTGATGCTGGACGATGCGGTGGTGCGCAAGGCGCGCCTCAAGGCCGGCGAACGGACCAAACCGCTCGAAGGCAAGGTGCTGGCCATGATCTTCGACAAGCCGTCGACGCGCACGCGCGTGTCCTTCGACGTCGGCATGCGACAGCTCGGCGGCGAGACCATCATGCTGACCGGCACCGAAATGCAGCTCGGCCGCTCCGAGACCATTGCCGACACCGCCAAGGTGCTGTCGCGCTATGTGGACGCCATCATGATCCGCACCACGTCGCATGAGCGGCTGCTCGAGCTGACCGAGAATGCCACGATTCCGGTCATCAACGGGCTGACCGACGACACCCATCCCTGTCAGCTGATGGCCGACATCATGACCTTCGAGGAGCATCGCGGTCCGGTTGCCGGCAAGACCATCGCCTGGACCGGCGACGGCAACAACGTGCTGCATTCGCTGCTCGAAGCTTCGGCGCGGTTCCGCTTCAACCTGAACGTCGCAGTGCCGGAAGGCAGCGAGCCGGCGCAAAAGCACATCGACTGGTCGAAGTCCAATGGCGGCAAGCTGCACTTCACCCGCTCGCCCGAAGAGGCCGTCGACCAAGCCGACTGCATCGTCACCGACTGCTGGGTGTCTATGGGCCAGGAACACCGCGCCCGCGGCCATAATGTCTTCTCGCCCTATCAGGTCAATGCGGCGCTGATGGCCAGGGCCAAGCCCGACGCCCTGTTCATGCACTGCCTGCCGGCGCATCGCGGCGAGGAAGTCACCGACGAGGTCATCGACGGTCCGCATTCGGTGGTCTTCGACGAAGCCGAGAACCGGCTCCACGCCCAGAAGGCGGTTTTGGCCTGGTGTCTGGGCGCTTGATCTCCAGGCGCTTGATCTCCAAGCGCTTGATCCGGGGCGACGCGATGCCTATTTGCGCCCCATCACGCAAATCAAGCGCGTTTGGACGCATGCACCCCTCCGGGCCGCATGGCCGCGCCCTGGAGCTTTGTCATGTTGGAAACGCATCAAGTGACTGAACATCACCCCAAACTCGGCGAGTTCGGCTATGCCGGCGACGATCATGTCGTGCCCTTCGAGGTAGGCCCGCTCGACGTGCGCGGCCGCACCGTGCAGCTCGGGCCGATGCTCGACGCCATCCTCAACCGTCATGACTATCCCGAGCCGGTCGCCCGCCTGCTGGCGGAAGCCTGTGTGCTGACGGTGCTGCTCGGCACCTCGCTCAAATTCGAGGGCAAGTTCATCCTGCAGACCCGCACCGACGGGCCTGTCGACATGCTGGTCGCGGATTTCTCCACGCCCTCGGCATTGCGCGCCTATGCGCGCTTCGATGCCGACCGGCTGGAGGCCCTGGTGGCCGCAGGCCAGACCTCGCAGCAGACGCTGCTGGGCAGCGGCGTTTTGGCGCTGACCATCGACCAGGGGGCGCACACGCAGCGCTATCAGGGCATCGTCCAGCTCGACGGCGAGACGCTGGAAGACGCCGCGCGCACCTATTTCCGCCAGTCGGAGCAGATCCCGACCGACCTCAGGCTGTCGGTGGCCAAGCTGCTGACGCCCGGCCCCGGCGGTGCGCGCGAGCAGTGGCGCGCCGGCGGTATCCTGGCGCAGTTCCTGCCGCAGTCGCCCGAGCGCATGCGCGTGCCCGACATTTCGGGGGGCGACGGCGATCCGCGCGACGTGATGAACGAGCCGGCCGACAATTCTTGGCGCGAGCTGGTGGCGCTGCTCGGCACCATCGAGCCGACCGAGCTGATCGACCCGACCATCGGCGCCGAGCGGCTGCTCTACAGGCTGTTCCACGAACATGGCGTGCGCGTCTTCGGCGGCGTGCCGGTTGCCGACCAATGTTCCTGCTCAAGGGACAAGATACGCGGCATCCTCGAGGGGTTTTCCGCGCAGGAGATCAAGGACAGCACCGAAGATGGCGGCATCCACGTCGCCTGCGAGTTCTGCTCGAAGCAGTACGACTTCGACCCGGCGGAGTTTGCAACTCAGTAGCATCTCTTCCTTCTCCCCGTTCACGGGGAGAAGGTGCCCGAAGGGCGGATGAGGGGCAGCGCGAACTTTGGTGAATGGCCGCGCATAGCCTACGTCATGTGCGTGGAAGATAACCTCATGAGTCCGGCGTCGCCCCTCATTGCACTGCCGGGCATTTCTCCCCGTATAGAGATGGGGAGAAAACCCCTAATTCACCGTCCGCCGCGTCCCCGGCAGATCCAGCGAAAACGCGGGAATAGCGACGTCGAACGTCTCGCCCTTTTTGTTGCGCATGGTGTAGTGGCCGACCATGATGCCGGAGGGCGTCGAGAGCGGGCAGCCTGACGTGTATTGATAGCTGTCGCCCGGATTGAGCTCAGGCTGGTCGCCGACCACGCCGGCGCCGCGCACTTCCTCGATCCGGCCGCTGCCGTCGGTGATGTGCCAGTAACGCGACATAAGCTGCACGAAATCGTCGGACTGGTTGTCGATCGTCACCTGGTAGCCCCAGACATAACGGTTCTCCGCCGGGTCCGAGCGGTCCTCCAGGTAGAACGGTCTGACCTGCACTTCGATGTTGCGCGTGACGGCGCGATACATGGGCTGCTCCGGTTGCGCGGCAAGGAACATTTGTCGCGCTATGCGGTTTGATACGCGCACAACGGCATGTCCTGCCAGCCTCAAAGCGGAGGTGCCGACAAACAATGTCATTTAAGTGACACATGACAGTGTTGGTGTGCGCAAACCTTGCCGGCGACTCAAGGCCCATCTGTCGACTGACAAAGCAGCCGCGAGCGGCCTTTCCGGAGTGACCAGATCTCATGGAACTAGCTCTCACAGCCGCCTTCGCTTCCTCCGCTTTGCTTCATTCCAATCTCGCCAGCATCCTGCTTGCTTCGTCGAAACTGCAAGCGCGTCGCCTTATCCCTCCGCCGTCCGACGAGCAGCCACCGGTCTCGATCGTCGTGCCGTCGCGCGGCGTGGAGCCGTTCACACAAGAGACGCTGCAGCGAGCCTTCTCGCTCGACTGGCCGCGCTACGAACTGATCTTCTGCGTCGCTCACGCCGACGATCCCGTCGTCAAACTGATAAACAGGGCGATCGTCCTGTTTCCCAACGTGCCGGCCCGGCTGCTGATCGGCGACGACCGCGTCAGCAGCAACCCGAAGCTCAACAACTGCGTCAAGGGCTGGGAAGCGGCGCGCAATCATTGGGTTATTCTGGCGGATTCCAACGTGCTGATGCCTAGGGATTACGTCCAGCACCTGATGGCGGCCTGGCGTACCAATACCGGGCTTATCTGCTCGACGCCGATCGGCTCGCGGCCGGAAGGCTTCTGGGCCGAGGTCGAATGCGCGTTCCTCAACACGCTGCAGGCGCGCTGGCAATATGCCGGCGAGGCGCTTGGCCTCGGCTTTGCCCAGGGCAAGAGCATGCTGTGGAACAAGCCGATGCTCGATACCAATGGCGGTATCCGCGCGCTGGCCGCCGAGATCGCCGAGGATGCTGCTGCAACCAAGCTGGTCAACGGACTGGGCCTGCGCGTCAATCTCGTTGCCTCGCCTTTCGAGCAACTACTGGGGCAGCGCCGACTTGCCGACATCTGGTCGCGTCAGGCGCGCTGGGCGCGGTTGCGCCGCGTCACTTTCCCGCTGTTTTTCGCACCCGAGATCCTGACCGGCGTCGCCGTGCCGTTGGCGTTGGCGCTGGTGGCGGCCGCAAGTGCCGGCATCAGCCTGCCGGCCACGGTGTTGGCCGTGCTGACGGCGGCCTACATTCCCGAATGCGCGCTGGCCGCGGCCAAGGGCTGGCACCTGTCGCTGCGCATGGTCCCGGCGATGATGGTGCGCGACATGATGCTTCCCGCCATCTGGGCGCGCGGCTGGCTGAGCGGCGCCGTCGACTGGCGCGGCAACATCATGACCATCGGCACCAAGACGGCCGAACTGGAAGAGGTTTCGTCGGGAGCGTGACGCCTCGCGGCCTATCCGGCTGCCTTCAGCGCCTGCGCAACGTCCTCCAGCAGATCGTCCGTATCCTCAAGACCGACCGACAGCCTGAGCGTTCCCGGCCCGATGCCAAGCTCGGCGCGAGCTTCGTCGCTGAGGTTCTTGTGCGTGGTGGTCGCCGGATGGGTGATCAGGCTCTTGGCGTCGCCGAGATTGTTGGAGATCAGCACGATGTCGAGCGCGTTCTGCAAGGCGAAGGCCGCCTGCTTGCCGCCCTTGACGTCGAGGCAGATCAGCGTCGATCCGCCTGTCATCTGCTTCTTGACGATGTCGGCCTGCGGGTGGTCGGCGCGGCCGGGATAGATGACGCGGGCGATTTCCGGCCGTCCTGCCAGGAAATCCGCGATCTTGGCCGCGCTTTCCGTCTGCTGGCGCACCCGAACCGGCAGCGTCTCCAGGCCCTTGAGCAGCGTCCAGGCGTTGAACGGCGACAGGCTCGGGCCGGTGTGGCGGAAATAGTCGTGCAAATTCTCGTCGATCCATTTCTTGTCCGACAGGATGATGCCGCCGAGACAGCGTCCCTGGCCGTCAATGTGCTTGGTCGCGGAGTAGACGACGATATGGGCGCCGAGCTGCAAGGGCTTCTGCTGCAAGGGCGTGGCAAAGACATTGTCGACGATCAGCCTGGCGCCGATCGAGGTGGCGAGCGCCGCCACCGCTGCGATGTCGACCACTTCCAGCGTCGGATTGGTCGGGCTTTCCAGGAAGAACAGTTTCGTGTTCGGCCGCACCGCCTTTTCCCAGTTGGCGATGTCGGTGCCGTCGACCAGCGTTGCCTCGATGCCGTATTTCGGCGCCAGCGTCTCCACCACCCAGCGGCAGGAGCCGAACAGCGCGCGCGCCGCAACGATATGGTCGCCGGCCTTGGCGCTGCACAGGAGCGCTGCCGTCACCGCCGCCATGCCGGACGCCGTTGCGCGCGCATCTTCGGCACCCTCCAGCGCGCACATGCGCTTTTCGAACATGTCGACGGTAGGGTTGGCATAGCGCGAATAGATGAAGCCCGGCTCCTCGCCCTTGAAACGGGCCTCGGCAGCCTGCGCCGTCTCGTAGACATAGCCTTGGGTGAGGTACATCGCTTCGGACGTCTCGCCGAACTGGGAACGCAGCGTTCCCCCGTGCACGAGTGCGGTCTGAGGTTTCCAGTTACGCTTCTTGGTGCTCATGGCTTTTGTTCCAGACACAAAAAAACCGGCCGCGAAAGTCGCAACCGGTCCATATGGCCTTGCGGCCCGACGGTCCTTTAGCGACTTGTTTAACGTGGCTGCAAGCCGACCGGCCAAATCACCACGGGATAACCACCCTTTAGACCTCACCTGCGCTTGCGTCAATTGCCGGCTTCATTAAGAGGTTTGTACCAGGCAGGTTCCGCAATAATATCCAGCGGTTTTGCGGCAAGAACCTGCCACAAAGAGACCGACCTTGGAGCGGAGCCAGCCTTTTGCGGCAGACAGGCATTCTTCCCGATCAGGACATTTCCGCGCTGTTTCAGTCCGGCGCGCTGAAGTCGCCGCGCGCGCTCGATGTCGACCAGGTGCAGCCGGCGAGCCTCGATCTCAGGCTCGGCGACAAGGCTTTTCGCGTGCGCGCCTCCTTCCTGCCGGGTCCCGATCATCTGGTGGCCGACAAGCTTCACCGGCTGAAATTGCACGAATTCAGTCTCGCCGAGGGCGCGGTGCTGGAAACCGGCTGCGTCTACATCGTGCCGCTGCTCGAAAGCCTGGCGCTGCCCCCAAACGTGTCGGCCTCGGCCAACCCGAAGAGCTCGACCGGCCGGCTCGACATCTTCACCCGGGTGATGACCGATCGCGGCCATGAGTTCGACAAGATCGCCCCCGGCTATCACGGGCCGCTTTATCTCGAAGTCAGTCCACGCACCTTCCCGATCGTCGTACGCGCCGGATCGAGGCTGTCGCAGATCCGCTTTCGCACTGGCAACGCGCTGTTGTCGGAGGCAGAACTGAACGAATTGCACCGCGCCGAGATGCTGGTGGCGACCGAGCCGCCCAACATTTCCGGCGGCGGCATTGCGCTGTCGATCGATCTTGACGGCGACCAGAACGGCCTGGTCGGCTATCGCGGCAAGCATCACACCGGCTTGGTCGATGTCGACAAGCGCGCCGCCCAGGATGCCGTCGATTTCTGGGAGCCGCTCTATAAGAGCGGCGCCGGCGAACTGGTGCTCGACCCGGACGAGTTCTACATCCTGGTCAGCCGCGAAGCCGTGCACGTGCCGCCGCTCTACGCCGCCGAGATGACGCCCTTCGATCCGCTGGTTGGCGAATTCCGTGTTCACTATGCCGGCTTCTTCGATCCGGGCTTCGGCCATTCGGCCTCAGGCGGCACCGGCAGCCGGGCGGTGCTCGAAGTGCGCAGCCACGAAGTGCCGTTCATCCTCGACCACGGCCAGATCGTCGGCCGGCTGGTCTACGAACACATGCTGAAGCGGCCGCAGGCGCTTTACGGCACCGATCTCGGCTCGAATTACCAGGCGCAAGGCCTCAAGCTCTCCAAGCATTTCCGCCCCGCCGGCTGAACCTTCGATCACCGTCAGGCAAAATACTTGCCTGCGCTGCCTCACCATGCTTGGCTGCCTTTCGGTGGCCGGCAAGAGAACGGCGCGCAAGGGGAACCAAAATGCAGATTTCAAGATGGATCATATCGGCAGCGGGCGCTGCCATGCTGGTGATATCGGCCGGCTCGCTGGCTGAGGCGCAGGAGAAATTGAAGATCGGCACCGAGGGCGCTTATCCGCCCTTCAACACCATCACCGCGGACGGCAAGATCGAGGGCTTCGACATCGACATTGCCAATGCGCTGTGTGCGCAGATGAAGGTCGAGTGCGAGATCGTCACCCAGGACTGGGACGGCATCATCCCGGCGCTGCAGGCGAAAAAGTTCGACGCCATCATCGCCTCGATGAGCATCACCGAGGAGCGCAAGAAACAGGTCGCCTTCACCAACAAATACTACACGACGCCGCTGGCGCTGGTGGCGCCCAAGGACAGCGACCTCACTTCCACCGAACCGGCAGCCCTTGCCGGCAAGACGGTGGGCGCGCAGGCCTCGACCACCCAGGCCGACTATGCGCAGGACGCCTATGGCAAGGCCGGCGCCGAGGCGAAACTCTACCCCACCCAGGAAGAGGCGATCACCGACTTGCAGAACGGCCGTCTCGACGCCGTCATCTCCGACAAATTCGTGCTGATGGACTGGCTGAAGAAGGCGAGCGACGGCTGCTGCAAGCTTGTCGGTGACGTCAAGGGCACCGAGACGCAAGCCGGCATCGCTGTCCGCCTGGAGGACACGGCACTTCGCGACAAGCTCAACGCGGCGATAGACGCCATTGTCGCCGACGGCACTTACAAGAAGATCCAGGCCAAGTATTTCGATTTCGATATCTATTGAGTCCCGTCCGCCGGCGTCAGCCGCGAAAGAGATACGATTTCGCGGCGCCAAGGCAGGCATGAAAATGGCCGATAAACAGCAGTTCGCGTGCGGCCAAACGTTTCCTGCCCCAAAAAGCCTTCGGTCAGTTTGACCTCGTCGAGCGAAGCGTTTGAGCCGCGCTTCAAGGGGAACAACTGCTTGTCGAGGCAACCGAGGACATGGGCCTTGGCGGAGTCGATGCCGCAGACCTTGCCATTGTTGTTCAGCCTGTCGCTGCGAAGCGCTGATGTCATGTGATCCGTGTTGCGCATCAGAAAGCTCACCTGGGCTTTCGAATAGCCGGTTGCTAGAAGACGGCTCGTCATCGCCAAACGGGCTTCACGATAGGACTTCGGGCTGCACTGGCCGGCGCTAAAGGCCACCGACGGTTGGGTCAGGAACAGGGCCACGCCCGTGAACACAATGACAAGCCGCATTCCGTTCATTTCCGGCTCCCAAATTGTGATGCTGCCTCAAAGCGCCTTCACCGCCACCTTAACCGGCTGCTCAATCTCCAGCGGGTTGCGCAGCGGCAGGCCGAAATCCGCGGCCTCGATCTCGAAAACGTCGCCGGCCTGAGTCTTGATGCCGTCGGCAAAGGACAGCGTCGCCGTGCCGAACATGTGCACATGCACGTCGCCCGGCTGGCGGAAGGCCGAATATTTGAAGTGATGATGTTCGAGATTGGCGATTGTGTGCGACATGTTCGCTTCGCCCGACAGGAACGGCTTTTCCCACAGCAAATTGCTGTCGCGATAGATTCGCGATGAGCCCCTGACGTCGGCCGGCAGGTCGCCGATCAGGATTTCCGGCCCGAACGAGGCGTTGCGCAGTTTGGAATGGGCCAGGAACAGATAGTTCACCCGCTCGGTAACATGATCGGAAAACTCGTTCGACAGCGTGAAGCCGACGCGGAACGGCGCGCCGTCGTCGCCGATGACATAGATGCCGGCGATTTCCGGCTCCTCGCCGGCGTCCTGCGCAAAGGCCGGCGACATCAGTGCGGCGCCCGGCGCCACCGCCATGGTGCCGTTGCCCTTGTAGAACCATTCCGGCTGCACGCCGGTCTGGCCCTTGGCCGGCTTGCCGCCTTCGAGCCCCATGCGGAACATCTTCATGGAATCGGTAAGCTGCTCCTCGCCGCCATCGCTGAGCTTCTTGTGCATGGAATCGCGTGTCGCCGCCGAGCCGAGATGGGTCAGGCCGGTGCCGGTCAGATGCAGATGCGCAGGATCGGGATGATTGATCGGCGACTCCAGCCGGCCCTTCTTGTAGATGGCGTCGAGGTCTATCGCTTCACCGAACCCCTTGCGTTCGATCAGCGCGGCGAGGCCCGTTCCGGTGCGCGCGGCTTCCAGGGCCAGCGAATAGACGCTGCGGGCGCCGTTGATGATCCTGGTCTTGCCGCCGCCATTGCGGGCGACGACGCGGATGGTCTCGGCGTCGTCGAGGATCTGGGAGATTAGCATGATGAAATCCTCTCTCATGTGCTTGGCCTTGGATGCCTCTTGGCAAACCTTGACCTGCGCGGCTCGGACCTAGCCGCGCCACGGGTTGAACTCTTCGTCCGGATTGCGCTCGCGAGCTTGATCCCTCGGGGGACTTCTTATGCCGACAATTTGCCGGCTGCGCCGCGATCGTATGCCTCCTGCTTGCCTCGCCTGAAGCTTGTCAGGCCTTGTTCTTGTTGTAGACGTCGAAGATCACGGCGCCGAGCAGCACCAGGCCTTTGACCACCTGCTGCCAGTCGACATTGACGCCCATGATCGACATGCCGTTGTTCATCACGCCCATGATGAAGCCGCCGACGACCGCCCCGATAACCTGGCCGACGCCGCCCATCGCCGAGGCGCCGCCGATGAACACTGCGGCGATGACATCGAGCTCCGAGCCGAGACCCGCCGCCGGCACCGCCTGGCCGAGACGAGCCGCGATGATCAGGCCGCCAAGCGCCGACAGCACGCCCATATTGATGAACACCATCAGCGTCAGCCGCTCGGTGTTGATGCCCGACAGCTGCGCCGCCTTGGGATTGCCGCCCATGGCGTAGATGCGCCTCCCGATGGTCATGCGCTTGGTGACGAAGACGAACAGCGTGATCAGCACGCCCATGACCAGCAGCACCACGGGCAGGCCGCGGTAGCTGGCAAACTCATAGACCAGGAACAGCGCCAGCGCGCTGGCGACCAGCGTCTTGACGACGAACAGGGTGAAGGGCTCGGCCTCATAACCATGGCGTTCTCGTTTGCGCCGGGTGCGGACCCCGAAATAGGCATAGGCGAGCACGGCGATCAGCCCCAGCACGACCGTCGTCATGTGCAGGGTCACGCCGCTGCCCATGATGGTCTTGCCGGCTGCGTTCACGACCGGCGGGACGAGCGTCAGTGGGCCGATCACATCCGGGATGAAGCCGGAACTGAGCATCTTGAAGTCGTCGGGAAGCGGACCCACCGACGAGCCGCCGCCAAGCAACGCCTGGCAAATGCCGCGGAAGATCAGCATTCCGGCCAGCGTGACAATGAAGCTCGGTATCCGGTGATAGGCGATCCAATACCCTTGCGCGGCGCCGATCAGGCCACCCGCGACCAGGCAGACGATCGAAACCACCAGGGGATTGCTCAGCGGTCCGAGTTGCCAGATGACCATCATGTTTGCCGCCAGCGCGCCAATGAAACCGGCGACCGATCCGACGCTGAGGTCGATATAGCCCGATACGATCACCAGCAGCATGCCCAGCGCCATCACGATGATGAAGGAGTTCTGCTGCACCAGATTGCTGAGGTTGACCGGCTTGAACAACGTCCCCGACGTGGTGAACTGGAAGAACAGCATGATGACGATCAGGGCTATGATCAGTCCGTATTCGCGTAAATTCGTCGCCAGCGCCGAGACGGCGATGCGCGGGCGCTGTTCGTCGGCGACGTTGCCCTGCGGGGCGGGGGCGCTTTCGGTGCTCATGCTGCTTTTCCTTCTCCCCGGACGATGGCGCGCATTATCTTTTCCTGGCTTGCTTCCGCCGCCGGCATTTCGCCCACCATGCGCCCTTCGTTCATGACGTAGATGCGGTCGGTAATCCCCAGCAATTCCGGCATTTCCGACGAGATGACCACGATCGCCTTACCCTCCGAGGCAAGGCGCGCGATGATCGTGTAGATTTCATACTTGGCGCCGACATCGATGCCGCGTGTCGGCTCGTCGAGGATCAGCACGTCAGGATCGGCAAACAGCCATTTCGACAGCACCACCTTCTGCTGGTTGCCGCCGGAAAGATTGCCGGTCATCTGATAGACGCTTGACGCACGGATATTGGTCTTCTTGCGATAGTCGTTGGCGACCGCAAGTTCGCGCATGTCGTCGATCACGCTGTGGCGCGACACGCCGTCGAGATTGGCCAGCGTAATGTTATGCTTGATATGGTCGATGAGGTTGAGGCCGTAGGTCTTGCGGTCCTCGGTGACATAGGCGATGCCGTGTTGGACCGCCTTGCTTACCGAGGAGACATCGACCGGCTTGCCCTTGAGCAGCACTTCGCCGGTGATGCGGCGGCCATAGGAGCGGCCGAACAGGCTCATGGCGAATTCGGTGCGGCCGGCGCCCATCAGCCCGGCGATGCCGACCACCTCGCCCTTGCGCACATTGAGGTCGATGCCCTTGATCACCTGCCGCTCGGCATGGAGCGGGTGATAGACCGACCAGTTTTTCACCTCGAACACGACTTCGCCGATCTTGGGCTCGCGCGGCGGATAGCGGTCGTCGAGCGAACGGCCGACCATCGAGGTGATGATGCGGTCTTCGGAGATATCCTTCTTGGCCAGCGTCTCGATGGTGCGCCCGTCACGGATGACGGTTACCTTGTCGGCGACCCGGTTGATCTCGTTGAGCTTGTGCGAGATCAGGATCGAGGTCATGCCTTGTCGCTTGAATTCGAGCAGAAGATCGAGCAGCGCCTGGCTGTCTTTCTCGCTGAGCGACGCGGTCGGCTCATCGAGGATCAAAAGCTTGACGTCCTTGCTCAGCGCCTTGGCGATCTCGACCAACTGCTGCTTGCCGACGCCGATATTGGTGATCAGTGTCTTGGGGTCCTCCTTGAGGCCCACCTTCTTCAACAAGGCAGCGGTGCGCGCCTCGTTGGCATCCCAGTCGATGACGCCATATCGGGCGTTTTCGTTGCCGAGGAAGATATTCTCGGTGATCGACAGCATCGGCACCAGCGCTAGCTCCTGGTGGATGATGACGATGCCCTTGTGTTCGCTGTCATGGATACCTTTGAACTGGCATTCCTGACCCTGAAAAATGATCTGGCCGTCATATGTGCCGGCGGGATAGACGCCCGACAGAACCTTCATCAGCGTCGACTTGCCGGCGCCGTTCTCGCCAACCACGGCGTGGATCTCGCCTTCCTCGACGCTGAGGTTGACGTTCGACAGCGCCTTCACGCCGGGGAACGTCTTGGTGATGTCGCGCATCTCCAAAATCGTCGTCATCAGGGCAAGCTCCTCCTGTTGCATGTCGCTCAAAAGTGCTTGCGGTTTGAGACAACGACATGCACGGAAACAAAGTCCGGTAGAAACAATACCGGGGTCGCTTGTGAACGGAAAGGGGTCCTGCGTCGCGCAGGACCCCTGTCTTTATAAACGGATTACTTCAGTTCGTCGGCCTTGATGTAGCCGGAGTCGACGACCAGTGCCTGGTAGTTCGACTTGTCGACCTCATGCGGCGTCAAAAGGATCGAGGGGACGACCTTGACGTCGTTGTTGTAGGTCTTTTCATCGAGGCCGTCCGGCTTGCCGCCCGAGAGCACCTTGTCGACGAGTTCGACGGTGGCCTTGGCCAGTTCGCGGGTGTCCTTGAACACGGTCGAGTATTGCTCGCCCGTGATGATCAGCTTGACCGAAGCGGTCTCGGCGTCCTGGCCGGTCACGATCGGCCACGGCTGGGCGTCGGTACCGTAACCGACGGCGCGCAGCGAAGCGGTGATGCCGCGCGACAGGCCGTCATAGGGCGAAAGAACGCCATCGACGCGGCTGCCGTCCGAGTAGTTGGCCGACAGCAGGTTGTCCATGCGCGCCTGGGCGGTCGCGGCGAGCCAGCGCAGCGTGCCGACCTTGTCCATGCCGGTCTGACCGGACTTGATCTTGATCGAGCCGTCATCGATCAGCGGCTGCAGCACCGAGATTGCGCCGTTGTAGAAGAAGAATGCGTTGTTGTCGTCCGGCGAGCCGCCGAACAGTTCGACGTTCCACGGCTTGGTGTTCGGGAAGCGCTCCTTGAGACCCTTGACCAGCGAGTTCGCCTGGATCACGCCGACGCCGAAATTGTCGAAGGTGGTGTAGTAATCGACATTGGCGGTCTTCTTGATCAGGCGGTCATAGGCGACGACGACGACGCCGGCGTCGGCGGCCTTCTGCAGCGCGTCCGAAAGGGTGGTGCCGTCGATCGAAGCGATGATCAGCGCCTTCGGGCCTTTGGTGATTTCGTTTTCCAGCTGGCTGAGCTGGTTGGGGATGTCGTCCTGCGCGTACTGCAGGTCGACCGTGTAGCCGAGAGCTTCGAGCTGGGACTTGACGGCATCGCCGTCATTGATCCAGCGCTGCGAGGTCTTGGTCGGCATCAGCACGCCGACAAGACCCTTGTCGGCTGCGTGCGCCGAGTAGGTCATGGCAGCGATGCCAAGGGCCGCGACGGCGGCCAGTGTCTTGATGATTTTCACGTAAAACTCTCCCTGGTTGATGGACGCGACACCTCGGGGCTTCGCGGGCCGCGCAGTCGGGCGGATGCGCCAAAGCGCCGCCGCCGTCATAATCGATCTCCGGTATCCTCCCAATCGGCCCTCAGTCTTGATTTAAATCGATACGATTTTGCTCGTCATCGACCGTCAAGTCTTGAGGACGCGCGAAAGTGTGACCCTTTGCCATAACTGTCAAATGCGATCTTCGGTGGTTGCTATACCAAAACCGGTATATGACTAGACCGGGCTGGAACAGTGGCGGAAGCGGGAAAAGGCATGGCGGCTTTACGAGGTCCTCAGGGAATTTCAAGCGGTTACGATGAATTGCCGGGCGATGGCGAGACACTTCTGCGCAGTGGCTTGAGCCTGCGTCACATGCGCATGATCGCAGCGCTGGACGATCACGGTCGGGTGAGCGCGGCCGCCCAGGTGATGAACATCTCGCAGCCGGCGGCCTCGCGCATGATTTCCGAGATGGAAGCGGTGCTTGAGGTCAAGCTGTGCGAAAGGCTGCCGCGCGGCATCACGCTCACCCCTTACGGCAAGGCGCTGGCGCGGCGCGCGCGCTCGATCCTGCTCGAAATGCGCGAGGCCGACCGCGAAATATCGGAGCTCAAGGCCGGCAAGGGCGGCTCGGTGTTCCTTGGCGCGGTGACGGCGCCGGCGATCGAACTGGCGGTCCCGGCGATCCGCGAGATACGCCGCCTTTATCCGCGCATCGAGATTACCATGCAGGTCGAGACGTCGAATGTGCTGGCGCGCGAACTGATCGCCACGCGCCATGATTTCATCATCGCCCGTGTCCCCGAAGACCTCAATCCGCGCCTGTTCGAATCGCGCGTCATCGGCGTCGAGAAGGCCTGCCTGATCGTGCGCCGAGGCCACCCGCTGAGCAACGGCCATCCTCTAAACAATGGGAAGGCGGTGAGGCTGGAGGACACCGCCGCCTTTGACTGGGTGTTCCAGTCGGGCGGGTCGCCGCTGCGCCAGGCGATGGAGAGCAATTTCCTGAACCGCAACATCGCCCTGCCGGACCGCATCCTCAACACCTCGTCGCTGCTGCTCACACTGGTCATGGTGGCGCAGTCCGACGCCATCGCCCCGGTGTCGATCCAAGTGGCAAAATTCATCCAGAACCCCGACGGTCTCGCCGGCGCCATCGATGTCGTCCAGACCGAGTTCGACATCGAGGTCCGCCCCTACAGCCTGATCACGGTGAAGAACCGCGTGCTGTCGCCGGCAGCCAAGATGCTGCACGATTTTATCTTGCGGGAAGTGGGATAGGAACTGGAGCGGGTAGAGGGAATCGAACCCTCGCGTTCAGCTTGGGAAGCTGACAAGCTACCATTACATCATACCCGCGTCGGCCTCTCGATATCATGATGGGCGTGCTTCGGGCAATCGCCCTTGGACAGCTGTTCGGAAACGGCTGTTGGAAACCCGACCGATTGCGCCGTCCGCCCGCCTTGATGCGGGCGCAGCAAGTGCGTATTCGTGGGTTTGTATCCCGAATCCGGGCACACCAATCTGGAGGCAGGCCCCTTGTCCACAGTGACGCGCTTTCTCGGTGACTCGCCCGTCAGGGTGATCGTCAAGCTGCTGGTCGTTTCGTTCCTGGTCGGCCTGGTCATGAATGCGTTCGGCTGGACGCCGATGGACGTCTTCTACCGCATCCAGGGTTTCTTCATCGATCTTTGGAACCTCGGCTTCAACGCGGTCTATCGCTTCTTGGGCTATATCCTGCTCGGCGCCGCGATCGTCGTGCCGGTGTTCATCCTGCTCAGGGTCGCGAACTACCGCAAGTGAAGCGGAGCATGATCCCGAAAAGTGGCAACCGGTTTTCGGAAAAGATCATGCTCAAACCAAAGGCCACTTAGGCAAAGTCCGACGCCACCTCGAACAGGATGGCGTGGCGCGCGGCGAGCGCTGCGACATCGGTCGAATAGCCGCCGCCGATGACACCGCAGACCGGGATGCCCAGCGCGCGGAAATGACCGATCACCATGGCGTCGCGGGCACGCACGCCGTCATCGCTGAGCGACAGCCGGCCGAGCCGGTCCTCGGCATGCACGTCGACACCGGCATTGTAGAAGACGATGTCCCAGTGCGCCTTGGCCGAGAGCTCCGGCAGGAGGACACCCAGCCGTTCGAGATAGGCGCCATTGCCGGTGCCGTCCGGCAGGGCAACGTCGAGATCGGAGGCAATCTTGCGCACCGGATAATTGCGCTCGCCATGCATGGAAAAGGTGAACGCGCGTGGCTCGTCTTTCAGGATGTCCGCGGTGCCGTCGCCCTGATGCACATCGAGATCGACGATCAGGATGTTTTTCACCGCGTCTTCGGCTAGCAGCACCAGCGAAGCGACGGCAACATCGTTGAAGGTGCAGAAGCCCGCGCCTTGCGCACGCCGCGCATGGTGGCTGCCGCCGGCAGTGTTACAGGCAATGCCGTTGATAAGCGCCAGCCGTGCGGCCAGCACCGTACCACCGGCGGCGAGTTGCGCCCTGAGCGAAACGCGCGGACCCACGGGAAAGCCGATCTCGCGCTCGATCTTCTCAGGCACCGAACAAGCGATGACCTGGTCGACATAATCAGCCGCATGGGCGAGCTTCAGCCAGGAGGCCGGCGCCGGCTCGGGCATCGACAGCGCCCCGGCATGGATCAGACCCCTGATATGCAAGGCCTGCATCAGCAGCGGATATTTGCTCATCGGAAAGCGATGATTGACGGCGAAGCCGGCATCGTAGTCGGGATGATGGACGATCTGCAGGGGCATGGCTAAAGCAATTCCAGGAAAAGTGTGCAGCGGTTTTCCCGGGAGAAGCGCGTAGCGCTTCCCTTTGGGAATTGCTTAAAACCAGTACTGGGATCCGGCGGGCTCGCGCCAGAAGAACATTTCGGTTGGCCGTCACGGCAAGAGTGATTGCGCGGTGGCGGGAAAATGGGGCACATCGGCTGTTCGATCAAGCCGCAACCAGCAAGGCAGCAATCCCCTGGACACGGGTGCAACCCCAGCCGACGCGAGACCCTTCGCCGTCACCAACCTTTCGGTGCTCGCCATCGCCGTGCCGATGACGCTCGCCTATCTGACGACGCCGCTGCTCGGCATCGTCGACACGGCGGTGGTCGGGCAGTTCGGCGATGCCGCCCTGCTCGGCGGCCTGGCGGCCGGGGCCCTGGTCTTCGACGTCGTCTTCAGCACCTTCAATTTCCTGCGCTCCGGCACCACCGGCCTGGTCGCCCAGGCGTTTGGGCGCGGCGACGAAACCGAGGAGCAGGCGGTGTTCTGGCGCGCCGTGCTGATCGCGGTCGCCGCCGGCATCGTGCTTGTCGTCCTTGCGCCGCTGATCGCCATCGCCGGCCAGAAATTCATCGGCGGCGAAGCGCGCGTCGGCGAGGCGATGGGCGTCTATATCCACATCAGAATGCTCGCCGCCCCCTTCACGCTGATCAACTACGCCATCCTCGGCTATGTCCTTGGACGCGGCGAGGGCGGGCTTGGGCTGATGCTGCAGGCGGTGCTCAACGGCATCAACATCGTGCTTTGCATCCTGCTCGGCCTGAAGCTTGGCTGGGGCGTCGCCGGCGTGGCCTGGGCGACCGTCACCGGCGAATGTCTGGCCATGCTGCTGGGTCTCGCCATCGTTGTCTGGCGGTTCCGGGCCGCACCCCGCCTGCCGCGGCATCGCCTGCTCGACATGCCCGCTTTCCTGCGCATGCTGTCGCTCAACCGCGATATCATGATCCGCTCGTTCTCGCTGCTCGCCGCTTTCGCGCTGTTCACCCGCCAGGGCGCGCAGTTCGGCACGCTGACGCTGGCCGCCAATGCCGTGCTGATGAACTTCTTTCTCGTCGCCGGCTATTTCCTCGACGGTTTTGCCACAGCCGCCGAGCAGTTGGCGGGACGCGCGATCGGCGCACGCGCCGAGACGGCGTTCCGCCGGGCGGTGCGTCTGACCTTGTTCTGGGGGTTCGGCCTCGCCGGAACCGCGACGCTGATCTTCTGGCTCGGCGGCGCCGGCCTGATTTCTTTGATCACCACGTCGCAGGACGTTCGTGCTGCTGCCGACATCTACCTGCCGTGGGCGGCACTGACACCGTTGAGCGGCGTGCTGGCCTTCCAGATGGACGGCGTCTTCATCGGCGCCACGTGGTCGCGCGACATGCGCAACATGATGCTGGTGTCGTTCCTGGCCTTCAGCGCCGCATTGTTCAGCTTGGCGCCGTCTCTCGGCAATCACGGCCTGTGGGCGGCGCTGCACGTTTTCCTGCTGGTGCGCGGCTTCAGCCTGCTGGCCATCCTGCGGCTCCGGTTGCGCACGGCGTTTTAGAGCGGCCTGGCAGCCCACTGATCGAGCCGGCTGTCGCGCAGTTCGCGCAATGATTTCAGCCGCTCCTTGTCGGCAAATCGCACCATCCCGGCAAGGATGCGCCCCGGCAGCGCCGGCCCGGCATAGATCATGCCGGTGTAGAGCTGGACGAGATCGGCGCCGGCGCGGATTTTCTCCAGCGCGTTCTCGGCCGAATCGACGCCGCCGACGCCGATAATGGCGCGCTCCGGCCCGAGCAATTTGCGCATCTTGGCCAGCACGATGGTCGAACGCTCGAACAGCGGTTTGCCGGAGAGCCCGCCGGTCTCGCTGGTGGCGCTACGCAATCCGGTTCGCGCCAGCGTCGTGTTGGAGACGATGACGCCGTCAATCTGCTTCTCGCTGACTTCGGCGGCGATGTCTTCAAGCTCGGCCTCGACCAGATCGGGCGCGATCTTGAGGAAGAGGGGCGGCTGCGCCGAAGCTGCTGCACGCACCGCCATGACCCGAGACAACAGTTCGCCGAGCTGTTCGCGCGCCTGCATGGTGCGCAGGCCGGGCGTGTTGGGCGACGAGATGTTGACGGTGAGATAGCTGGCGTATTTCGCAAAACGGGAAACGCCCAACTCATAGTCACGGACACGATCGGCGCTGTCCTTGTTGGCGCCGATGTTGACGCCGACAATGCCGCCGCGTCCCTGGCGCGCGGCAAGGCGTTTTTCCGCCGCCTCGTGGCCCTCATTGTTGAAGCCCAGGCGGTTGATCACCGCATCATCCTCATTCAGCCGGAAAATGCGCGGCTTCGGATTGCCGGCCTGCGGCAGCGGCGTCACGGTGCCGACTTCGGCAAAGCCGAAGCCGAGGCCAAGCAGCGCGTCGGGCACCTCGGCGTTCTTGTCGTAGCCTGCGGCCATGCCGAGCGGATTGGGGAAGGCGATGCCACAGAGGCTGAGCTTCAACCTGTCGTCGCGCACCGTCCGCGCGCCGACCGGCAGACCGCATCGCAGCGCCGCGATCGACATGCCATGCGCCGTTTCCGGATCGAAGGTGAACAGCAGTTTCTGGCCGATGCGATCGAACACGATCATTCGGCCTCCAGCGCCGGGAATTGATGGGCGCCGTCGGCCCCGAGCGGCAGTGGCCGCACCCACAGCACGGCGCTCATATCGAGCACGCCATAGAGATGCGGGAACAGCGCGCCGCCCCGCGAGACCTCGTATTTCAGCGCGTCACCGAGCAGCGCCCCGTCGATGGCGATCAGCAGCAAATCCATCTGGCCGGCGAAATGCTTCGCCGCCGTCTCCCTGACCTGATCAGCGGTGGAGAAATGGATGAAGCCGTCGGCGATATCGATCGGAGCGCCGATGAAACGGCCGTTTTTCTCGGCCTCGCGCCAAAGCGCTTCGGGCGCGATCTTGTAGATAATCTGAGACATGGTTGCGCTATAATCCGAACCGATCATGCGGGGAAGGGCAACTCGTCCGCATTTACGGCGCAAAGCTGTGATAGGTTGCGCATACTGGCTCGTGGAGGATGGAACATGCGTCTGCAGCACATACTGATCCCCGCCGCACTGGTCTCGCTGGTTGCGGCATCGGCCTGGTCCGAAGAGACCGACCGCTACCGGCTGGAAAAATCCGCCAACGGTTATGTCCGCATGGACACCCGGACCGGCGCCATGTCGATCTGCGAGGAGCGCTCCGGCCAGCTCGTCTGCAAGATGGCCGCCGACGAACGCGCCGCCTTCCAGGACGAAGTCGACCGTTTGCAGGCCTCGATGAAAGCAATGGACGAACGCGTCGCCAAGCTCGAGAACTCGCTGTCCGCCCGCCTCGAATCGAAGCTGCCGAGCGAGGAGGATTTCGACAAGACGATGAGCTATATGGAGCGCATGCTGCGCGGCTTCATGGGCATCGTCAAGGAAATGGACAAGGATGACGGCGCCAATCTCAATTCGCAAAAGACCTGAACTGCCCGGCGGGGAATGCCCCGTCCGGCCATTGCCGCATGAAGACAAAGCGCTTCGCCGCATAATCGTCCGGTCCCCGTAAAAGCCGATAATCAATAAGGGATTTGGGGAGGAACATTTGCCGTCGGGTTACACCTTCGTCATCGCCGACGACCATCCGCTTTTCCGCGGCGCGCTGAAAGAGGCGCTTGCCGGCGTTGGTGATGTCGCAGCCATTCACGAGGCCGGCGATTTTGAAAGCGCCAAGGTCCTGGTCGTGGCCAATGAGGATGTCGACCTGGTGCTGCTCGACCTGTCGATGCCGGGCGCCAGCGGCCTGTCCGGTCTGATCGCGCTGCGCGGCATCCACCCGGCGGTGCCGCTGGTGGTGGTGTCGGCACATGATGACCCGGTGACCATCCGGCGCGCGCTCGATCTCGGCGCGTCCGGCTTCATCTCCAAATCGGCCAGCATGGAGGAGATCCGCGGCGCCGTGCAGACGGTGCTGGCCGGCGACATCGCAGCACCCGTCGGCATCGACCTCGGCGTCGAGCGCGACCCCGAAATATCCGACCTGATCAAGCGGCTGCAGGCGCTGACACCGCAGCAGACGCGTGTCCTCGGCATGCTGGCCGAAGGCCTGCTCAACAAGCAGATCGCGTACGAACTCAGCGTCTCCGAAGCGACTGTAAAGGCGCATGTCTCGGCCATCCTGCAAAAGCTCGGCGTCGACAGCCGCACCCAGGCGGTGATCCAGCTGTCCAAGATCGGCAGCGATCCGTTGCAGCCAGCAGGCTAAAGCGCATCGCGCTGAACGGATTCATGCGACCCGCTTTAGCTCTTGTTCGATGCATGTCGTGGTCCCAGAACCGGGGCACACTTCTGGGCGACATGCATTGAACCCTACTCGGCCGCCGATGCCAGCGGCCTGACCCTTGCCATCATGGAACGCAGCACGGCCGGCTTCAGCGGCTTGTTGATCACCGGCACGTCCAGGGCGGCGGCCGCGGCACGGACCTCGGTGGAGCGGTCGGCGGTGACCAGCACGGCCGGCAGGTCCGAACCATGGATGTCACGCAGGCGGGCGATGATGTCGAGGCCGCTTCTGCCATCGAGATGATAGTCGGCAAGCACGATGTCGGGACGATCGGCCCTGCCAAAATCCTCCGAACCCGAAAACGTGCCGATGCTGCAGCCCCAGCCCTCGAGCAGAAGCCGCATGCCGTCGAGGATGCGGGCGTCGTTGTCGATGCACATGACGCGCAGGCCGGCCAGCGAATTCGCGGTGCGGGCAGGCGCCTTCGGCTCGACCTCGCGCCGCGGCGCCTCAACCGCCGCAACCGGCAGGATAACGGAAAAGCGCGTACCCTTGCCCGGGTTGGAAAAGATCTGGATCTCGAGCCGCAGCACCCGCGCGATGCGGTCGACGATGGACAGGCCAAGGCCGAGACCTTCGGCCTCGCGCACGCCTTCGTCCAGCCGGGTGAACTCGTTGAAGACCGTGTTCAGCTTGTCGCCGGCAATGCCGATGCCAGTGTCGATCACCTGGATTTCGGCGAGTTCGCCGCGCCGTCGCACGCCGACCAGGATGCGGCCATGGGGGGTGTATTTGATGGCGTTGGAGACCAGATTCTGGATCAGCCGGCGCAGCAGGTTGCGGTCCGTCAAGACGCTGAGCGACGAGGCCATGATCTTCAGATCGAGTTTCTTTTCGGCGGCGAGCGGCTGAAAATCATTGCCGATCTGGCGCAGCAGCCCGTCCAGGCGGAAGGCGCTGTCATCGGGTTTCATCGCGCCGGCGTCGAGGCGGGAAATGTCGAGCACGGCGCCCAGGATCGTCTCGACCGATTCCAGCGAGGATTCGATGTTGATAGCAGCCTTCCCGGCCGGGCCCTTGCCGGCCTTTTCGATCAGCGACGAGCAGTAGAGACGGGCGGCGTTCAGCGGCTGCAGGATGTCGTGGCCAGCGGCGGCGAGGAAGCGCGTCTTGCCCAGATTGGCCTCCTCGGCCAGCATCTGCGCCTGCGCCAGCTCCTCATTGACCCGGGTCAACTCCTCGTTGACCCTAGTCAGTTCGATGGTCCGCGTCTTGACCCGCTGCTCCAGCGATTCATTGGCCCGCTTCAGCGCCAAATCCTGTTCGACGCGTCCTGAAATGTCGGCATAGGTGGCGACGATTCCGCCGTCCGGCATCGGGTTGGAGCGCAGTTCGAGGATACGGCCACTGGTCTTCAACTCCATCTGCCATGGGCTGACGAAGCTGGTCAGCCGGTTGAGCATCGCCACGCGCTGGTCGGCCGGAATATCGCCGCGCTCGGCGAGGTGGCGCAGGATGCGGTCGAGCGAGACGCCGACCTGGCCCATCTCGTCGGGCAGGTCGAACAGCGCGCGATATTGTCTGTTCCAGCAGATCAGGCGGAAATCGCGGTCGAATACGGTGATGCCCTGCTCCATCTGGTCGAGCGCGATCTGCAGCAGGTCGCGATTGTGCTGCAGCGCTTCGGTGGCGTCGTCGAGCAGGCGAAAGGCGTCCTTGGACTCGCGGTCGTTGCGGCGAAACAGCAGCGACAGGATCAGCCGCGCCGAAGACGAGCCGACCGCGCTCGCCAGCAGCTGCTCGGAAAAGCGGATGACATCCATGCTGGCCTGCTCATTGCCGTGCAGCGAGACGCCAGTGCTCTTTTCGAAGGACTGGAAGGAGCGCTCGGTGCGCTCGACGCCGAGGTAGCGCGAGATGGTGTCTTTCAGCACGTTGACGGTGATGGCGGTGCGGAAGCGGCGCAGGCTGGGCATCGGGCCGGATTCGCGCGGCACGAAGATCGACGCCTGGATACGCTCCAGCGGCACTGACGCGCGCGACAGCGAGCCGAGCACGAAGAACAGCGTGTTGACCGACAGGCTCCAGAGCACGCCGTGGTTCAACGGTTCGGCGACGGTGCCGAACAGAGCCTGCGGCCGCAGCGCCTCGAAACCGAACAACCCCTGCACGACGATGTCCGCGTCGGCTGCCGAGAGCGACGGCAAAAGCAGCGTATAGCCCCAGACGAGGATGCCGGCGACCATGCCAAGGGCCGCGCCGCGGCCATTGGCGCCGCGCCAGATCAGCCCGCCGATCAGCGCCGGCGCGAATTGGGCGATTGCCGCGAACGACATCAGGCCGATCGACGACAGCCGCGCCGAGTTGGTGCTTTCGCGGTAGTAGAGGAAGGCGATGAACAACAGGATGAAGATGGCGCCGCGCCGCACGTTGAGGATCAGCGTCGACCAATCCTCATTCTCAGAGGTCGTGGTCTTGAGCAGGCGGCGCACGAACAGCGGGATGACGAGGTCGTTGGAGATCATGATCGACAGCGCCACGCTTTCGACGATCACCATGGCGGTCGCCGCCGACAGCCCACCGATGAAGGCGGCCATGGCGAGGAAGTCATGGCCGCCGAACAAGGGCAGCGCAAGCACATAGAGGTCACTGGTGGTTTTGGTGCCGACCAGCGCCAGGCCGGCGAAGGCGATCGGCAGCACGAACAGGTTTATCGCTACGAGATAGAGCGGGAACACCCAGGTCGCCGTGCGCAGTTCGGCCTCGCCGCGGTTCTCGACGATGGTGACGTAGAACTGGCGCGGCAGCATGATGATGGCAAAGCCGCTCAGGCAAGTCAGCACCAGCCAGGTGGCGAGCGAGGTGTTGTAGCCCATGGCTTGCCGCACCTGACTGTTTTCGGCCAGCTTGTCGATCATGTCGCCCGGGCCACCGAAGATCAGGAAGGTGACCATCAGGCCGATCGCCAGGAAGGCGGCGAGCTTGACCACGGTTTCGACCGCCACCGCCAGCACCAGCCCGTCCTGGTGCTCGGTGGCGTCGGCATGGCGGGTGCCGAACAGCACCGCAAACAGCGCCAAGAGCATGGCCACCACCAGCGAGATGTCGCTGACGAAGGGATCGAAGGAGGGCGGCGATCCCGTATAATGCTCGACCATCAGGCCGACCGAACCGGAGATCGCCTTCAATTGCAGTGCGATATAGGGCACCGCGCCGATGGTGGCGATCAGCGTGGCGATCGCCGAGACGGCAAAGCTCTTGCCATAGCGGGCGCCGAGGAAGTCGGCGATCGAGGTGATCTTCTCGCTCTTGGCCAGCCGCACGATGCGATTGAGCAGCGGAAAGCCGAACACGAACACCAGCACCGGGCCGGTATAGATGCCGAGAAATTCGAGGCCGCGCTCGGAGGACAGGCCGACCGAGCCGAAGAAGGTCCAGGAGGTGCAGTAGATGGCGAGGCTGAGTGCATAGATGAAGGGCCGGGCGTGGCCGGGTCCCGACGCCGTCGACCGCCGGTCGCCAAGGCTAGCGATGGCGAACAGCAGCGTCACATAGGCGACGGCAATGATGACGATGAACCAGCCCTGCACGGCCCGAAAATCCTCCTCGGCCAGCTTTCACCCCGGCCTGCCCAGAGGCAATCACAGCTCTAAGGTCAAGTCCATCGCGGCTTTCGGCGCATGGTCGCGACGCCGCCCTGTCGAACCGTGAACCAAGGTAAGGAGAAAGCGGTGTTTTCCAGCTTTTGCTTCTGTTGCAACCGCAGGTTTTTGTTATGGTGCGCACGGGCCGACGCCGGAGGGACGGCGGCAGCGCGGTCCGTCATGACAAGGAGGGTCGAATGCTGAAAGAATTCCAGGAATTCATTTCCAAAGGAAATGTGATGGACCTTGCGGTCGGCGTCATCATCGGCGCGGCCTTCAGCAAGATCGTCGATTCTCTTGTCAATGACATCATCATGCCTTTCATCGGCGCACTTGGTGGCGTCGACTTTTCCAACTACTTCATAGGCCTCTCATCAACAGTGCATTCGACCAATCTTGCCGACGCGCGTAAGGAAGGCGCGGTGTTCGCCTACGGCAATTTTATCACCGTGGCGCTGAATTTCGTCATCCTGGCTTTCATCATCTTCCTGATGGTCAAGGCCGTGAACAACATGCGCAAGCGGCTCGAGCGGGAGAAGCCGGCCGCACCTGCGGCTCCGCCGCCGGCTGACGTCGCACTGCTCACCGAAATTCGCGATCTCCTCGCCAGGAAATAGACAAGGCCAGATTTCTGGACCAAAACCCCGGTCGTTCGCGGCCGGGGTTTTCTGTTGCCGCATCTGCTAAGAGCATCCGCCAATGCATGTCGCCCATAAGTGCGCAGCGGTTCTGGATAATGACATGCATCAAAGCAGACATCAAAACGGACCTGTCATGACCCTGATCGATAGCTTGCGCGCCGAAGCGGTGGCCGCCCCCGAAAGCGGCATTGTCGCCGTCGTCAATTACGGCCGTACGCGCGAGGGCATGATCCCGCTCTGGGCCGGTGAAGGCGATTTGCCGACGCCTGCCTTCATTTCGGAAGCCGCCGCCAAGGGGCTCGCCAATGGCGAGACCTTCTATACCTGGCAGAAAGGCATTCCGGAGCTGAGGCAAGCGCTTTCCCGCTACTATGCCAGGCATTTCGGCAAGAGCTTCGCCGAAGAGGAATTCATCGCCACCGGTTCCGGCATGCATGCCATTCAGTTGGCATTAGCAGCGGTCGCCGGCAGCGGCGACGAGGTGGTCTATCTCTCCCCGGCTTGGCCGAATTTCGCCGCCGCCGCCGGTATTTCCGGCGCTACCCCGGTTGCGGTCACGCTCGACCAGTCCGGCAATGGCTGGTCCTGCGATGTCGACAAGATTGCAGCTGCGGTGACGCCGCGCACCAAGGCGCTGTTCGTCAACACGCCATCGAACCCGACCGGCTGGACGGCCGATAAGGAAACGCTGCAGGCGATCCTGAATCTCGCCCGCCAAAAGGGTCTGTGGATCATCGCCGACGAGATCTATTCGCTGTTCCACTACGGCCACGGCCGTGCGCCGTCCTTCCTCGACATTTCGACCGCGGAAGACCGCATCCTGTTCGTCAACTCCTTTTCCAAGAACTGGGCGATGACCGGCTGGCGCGTCGGCTGGATCAAGACCCATCCCGAGCTGCAGCAGGTGTTCGAGAACCTGATCCAGTATTCGACCTCAGGCGTCGCCCAGTTCATGCAGCGCGGCGCCGTCGCGGCGCTGGACCACGGTGATGCCTTCATCGTCGAGCAGGTGGAGCGCGCCAGGAAAGCGCGCGACCTGGTCTGCGATATTCTCGGCGCAACCGGCAAAGCGCGCTTCACCGTGCCGCAAGGCGCGTTCTATTTGTTCTTCACGGTAGACGGCATCACCGATCCGCGCCGGGCCGCTTTCGACATTGTCGACAAGGCCAATGTCGGCCTCGCGCCGGGCACCGCCTTCGGCCCTGGCGGAGAGGCGTTTTTGCGCCTGTGCTTCCACCGCCGCCTCGACCAGCTCGAGGAAGCGGCACACCGGCTGGCGGGATGGATGAGGACGGTTTGAGATTAAATGGGCGGCGGCTTCAGCCGCCCGACTTCGGCACCAGCAGCGGCACAATCCGGTCGCTCTTGGTGACAGTGGGCCGCCCTGCGGAGCCATAGGGAATGCCCAGCGCATCCCATGTCTCGACCAGCGCGTCCTGCAGTCCCGCAATCAGCGCATCGGTATGGAACGGCGTCGGCGTGATGCGCAGCCGCTCGGTGCCGCGCGGCACGGTCGGATAGTTGATCGGCTGGATGTAGATGCCGTGCACGCCGAGCAGACGGTCGCTGGCCATCTTGCAGAGTTCGGGGTCACCGACCAGCACCGGCACGATATGGGTCGGCGATTCCATCACCGGCAGGCCAGCTGCAGACAGAACCTCCTTGGTCCGCGACGCCTGGCGCTGTTGCGCATCGCGCTCGGCCTGCGAGCGCTTGAGGTGGCGGATGGACGTGGTGGCGGCGGCGGCGATCGCCGGCGGCAGCGCCGTGGTGAAGATGAAGCCCGGCGCATAGGAGCGCACCGCGTCGATGACGGCGCTGTTGCCGGCGATATAGCCGCCCAGCGCGCCGAACGCCTTGGCCAGCGTGCCTTCGATGATGTCGATGCGGTCGGCCAGCCCCTCGCGCTCGGTGATGCCGCCGCCGCGCGGTCCGTACATGCCGACGGCATGGACCTCGTCAATATAGGTCATGGCGTTGTAGCGTTCGGCCAGTTCGACGATCTGCTTGATCGGCGCGATGTCGCCATCCATCGAATAGACGCTCTCGAACACGATCAGCTTGGCGCGTTCGCTGCCCGCCACCTGCAGCAGGCTTTCGAGATGCGCGACGTCGTTGTGGCGGAAGATCTTCTTTTCGGCGCCCGAGCGCCGTACGCCTTCGATCATCGAGGCATGGTTGAGCTCGTCCGAAATGATCAGGCAATTGGGCAAAAGCCGCGCAATGGTCGAGATCGAGGCCTCGTTGGAGACGAAGCCGGAGGTGAAGACCAGGGCCGCTTCCTTGTCGTGCAGGTCGGCCAGTTCCAGCTCGAGCTCGACGAGCGGGTTCGAGGTGCCGGAAATGTTGCGGGTGCCGCCGGCGCCCGAACCCATCTTGCCGGCTGCATTCTGGAACGCGGCAATGACATCGGGGTTCTGGCCCATGCCGAGATAGTCGTTGGAACACCAGACGGTGATTTCCTCGGCGCGGCCGTTTGAACGCCAGATGGCGCGCGGAAACTTGCCGGCAATGCGCTCGAGATCGGCGAAAACCCGGTAGCGCCGCTCGGCGTGGAGCTGGTCGATCGCTTCCTCGAAGAACCGCTGATAGTTCATGTCGCCTTCCCAGTTTTGCGCGGGATCATAATCGTTGGCCCATTCGTCGTCCACCGGGCCGTTTTGGTCAAAATGCCACGCCCCAAGCCTGTTCCTAACGACCCCGGATCGTGGCCTATTCCCTTGATGTGGATCAATTTTGTTTCCGTACGATGCCACAGGCCGGTGAGACTGTTACGGATTTAACATTCAGGCGTTTCTAATGGCCTTGCCGCAGGCTTTCCAGTAAGGCGGTGATTGAGACAGTTTCCGATAAATCATGAGTAAAAGAGGACACGGATGACGGTTTTGGTAACGGGCGGCGCCGGTTATATCGGCAGCCACATGGTCTGGGAACTGCTGGATGCCGGCGAGAGCGTCGTCGTTCTCGACCGCCTTTCCACGGGCTTCGAATGGGCGGTGGCGCCGGAGGCCAAGCTGGTCGTCGGCGATGTCGCCGATAGGGAATTGGTCGGCCAGATCATCCGGGATAACAAGGTCGACGCGATCATCCACTTCGCCGGTTCCATCGTGGTGCCGGAATCGGTTGCCGACCCGCTCGCCTATTACGAGAATAACACCTCCAAGACCCGCACGCTGATCGAAACCGCGGTGCGCGAGGGCGTGCCGCATTTCATCTTCTCCTCGACCGCCGCCGTCTATGGCGGCGCCGGCCTGGAGCCGGTGCGCGAGGATGCCCGCCTGGCGCCGGAATCGCCCTACGGCCTGTCCAAGCTGATGAGCGAATGGATGCTGCGCGATGCAGCGCTTGCGCATCCCTTGCGCTACACTGCGCTGCGCTACTTCAACGTCGCCGGCGCCGATCCCAGGGGCCGGACGGGTCAGTCGACGCCTGGCGCCACGCATCTGATCAAGGTCGCCTGCGAGACCGCGCTCGGCAAACGCCCCTTCATGCAGGTGTTCGGCACCGATTATCCGACGCCGGACGGCACCTGCATGCGCGATTATATCCATGTCAGCGACCTGGCCGCGGCCCACCGGCTGGCGCTGCAGCGCCTGCGCGCCGGCGGCGGCAGCCTCGTCGCCAATTGCGGCTACAGCCACGGCTATTCGGTGCTCGAGGTCATCGACAGCGTGCGGCGCGCCTTCGGCCGGGATTTCGAGGTCAAGATGGGCGACCGGCGCCCCGGCGACGCCGCCGCCGTGGTTGCCAATTCGGACCTTGCACGCGCCGAACTCGGCTGGACCCCGCAACGCGACGACCTCGACCAGATCGTCGCCGATGCGCTCGCCTGGGAGCGCGTCCTCACCGGCAAGAACTCCGCGCGAGGCTGAGCCGGGCACTTCCGAGGGCTCGCAAGGCGCGCGGCGAAGCGCTATTGAAGGCATTGGCGATGCGGCGTGGAGGCGCTGCGCCGCGAAGAGGGGGTGGCATGAAGATAACGGTGCTTGGAGCCGGTGTTGTCGGCACCGCGGCCGCGTATTATCTGGCCGCCGACGGCCATGAGGTCACCGTTATCGAGCGCCATCCGGCGCCGGCGCGCGGCACCAGCCAGTCCAATGCCGGTCTGGTGTCGCCGGGCGACGCCACCGCCTGGGCCTCGCCAGCGGCGCTGAAGACCTTCCTGCGCGCGCTCTGGAACCATGATCTCGGCATCAAGGTCAGGCTGCGCTTCGATCCTTATTTCCTCGCCTGGAGCCTGCGTTTCCTGCGCCAGTGCACCGTGGCCCGGCTGCGCGCCAACAGCCAGGTCAAACTGCGCCTGGCGCTCTATTCGCGCGACTGCATCAACGCGCTCTCCGACGCCACCGGCATCCACTATGACGAGCGCAAGAAGGGCATTCTTTATTTCTTCCGCTCACAGCACAGTCTCGACACCGGCACCGACAACTACCAGTTTCTGGCGAAGCATGGCCTGCCGATCGAGATCGTCGGCCGCGACCGGCTGGTCGAACTTGAGCCCGGGCTCGCCGGAGTGAAGGAAAAGATCGCCGGCGGCGTTTATTCGCCAATCGACCAGACCGGCGATTCCAGGATATTCGTCGATGGGCTGGCCGCCTATGCCGCCGAAAAGCTCGGCGTCAGATTCCTGTTCGACACCACGGTCGAGGGGCTCGACATAGAAGGCGACTGGGTGCGTGCGGTCATGACGTCGGCCGGCCCGGTGACGGGCGACGCCGTCGTCATCGCCATGGGCCCCGAGAGCGGCCTGATCGGCCGCCGCTACGGTATCGACCTGCCCGTCTATCCGGTTAAAGGCTATAGCGCGACCATCCCGCTGGAGGACGAGAGCAAGGGACCGACCATGGGCGGCGCCGACGAGGACCGGCTGGTTGGTTACTCCAGGCTCGGAAACCGCCTGCGCATGTCCTCGACAGCCGAGTTCACCGGCTTCGACCGCAGCTTCAAGCCCAGCGACTTCAAGTCTATGCTGAGCACCGGCAAAGACCTTTTCCCTGGCGCTTTCGACGAGAAGAAGGCGCTGCTTTGGGCGGGCCTGCGACCAATGATGCCGAACTCGGTGCCGGTCATCGGTCAGGCCAAATATCGCAACCTCTATCTCGACACTGGGCATGGCCATGTCGGCTGGACGATGGCCTGCGGCTCGGGCAAGTTCCTGGCCGACCTCGTCGCCGGCCGCAAGCCGGAGATCGACCCCCAAGGGCTGGTCTACGGGAGCTGAGCGATGTCGGGACCGCAAGTCGCTATCGACCTTGGCCGCATCGAGCGCAACGCCCGCACCATCGTCGAACGCTGCGCATTGTCTGATATCAAGGTATTCGGTGTCACCAAGGGCACATGCGGCATGCCGCAGGTGGCGCGGGCCATGCTGCGCGGCGGTGTGTTGCCGGCATCGCGGAATCGCGTTTTGAGAACATTCGGCGGCTGCGCGACAGCGGCATCAATGCGCCGGTCATGCTGCTGCGCAGCCCGCCCATGGCGCGCGTCGAGGAGGTCGTGCGCACCGTCGACATCAGCCTGCAGTCGGAACTGACCACCATCCGCGAGATATCGCGCATTGCCGAGCGCATGGGCCGCGTCCACGACATCATGCTGATGATCGATCTCGGCGATCTCCGCGAAGGCATCTGGCCAAGCGACCTGATCCCCACCGTCGAGCAGATCCTGGAATTCAAGGGCGTGCGCATCGCCGGCATCGGCACCAATCTCGGCTGCTTCGGCGCCATAATGCCGACGCCGGAGAACCTTGGCCAACTCGTCGCCCATGCCTACAAGACCGAGCGCCTGTCCGGCAAAAGCCTCGACTTCATTTCCGGCGGCGCCTCGTCGTCGCTGACGCTGCTGCTCGAAGGCAAGCTGCCGCCCGGCATCAACAATCTGCGCGTGGGCGAGGCGATCCTGCAAGGCGGTGTCGAAACCTTTCGCGACGTGCCGTGGCCCGAACTCGAACCCGATGCCTGCCGGCTGACCAGCGACATCATCGAGGTCAAACTCAAGCCTTCGCGGCCGATCGGCACATCCGGCTACGACGCCTTCGGCAACCAGCCGGTCTTCGCCGACGAGGGCGACCGGCTGCGCGCCATCGCCAATATAGGCCGCGAGGACGTGCTGGTCGAAGGGCTGACGCCGATCGCCAAGGGGGTGAGGGTGCTCGGCGCTTCCAGCGACCATCTGCTGCTCGATGTGCAGGATGCCGATCCGCGACCTACCGTCGGCGACCGCGTCGCCTTCCGCATGAACTACGGCGCCATGCTTTTGGCGATGACGTCGGAATATGTCGAGAAGGCCCCTATGCACGACGTCGCGGATTTCTCCGGCCGCAAGATGGTGTCGATCTCGGCCGAACCGGAAGCCGGCGGGATTATCGCCCGCGAGGGAACCGGCGCGCGTCTGGAGGCGATGAATTTCGACGTGGTCGAACTCGCCGACGTCGAGCGGCCGCCCTCGGGCTTGATCCGGCTCGCTGCCGGCGCCGATCGCCGTATCGCCCACAAGGCGCTGACCGCAACGGCGCGCGCCACGCATTCCTTCGGCTTGATTTGGATCGATTCCATCGCCGCTCTGATGCCCGAGGACGAGGAGGCCAAAGACATGCCTGAAGTCTCGGTGCTGGCCCGCGCGCTCGGTCTCGATCACAAGCCCTGCGCACTGCAGCCGCAGCTGTCGCCGGAAAATGTCGTCATCGTCGGCCTGCGCCATGCCGATCCGGCGGAGGCAAGGGTGCTGAAGGATTCGCGCGTTTCGGCCTTCACCATGACCGACATCGACGCCATGGGCATGCGCGACCTCATGCATGAGGCGATCCGCATCGCGACGTCGGGCACGCAGGGCTTTCACGTCAGCTATTCGCCGACGGCGACCGAATTTGCCGCCTGGGCTGCGGGCTCGGGCGGGCTGACGGTGCGCGAGACGCATCAGGCAATGGAGGCGATCTCGCTGTCCGGCGGTCTGCTGTCGATGGATGTTTCCGGGCTGACCGCCGGTCTGGAGCCGCGGATCGGCGCCGACGCCGTCAACTTCGTCATGTCGGCCTTTGGGAAGCGGATTTTGTGATCAGCCTTGCGCGTCGACTGCCGCGCGCCACGCGGTGACATAGGCCGCCCAGACCGGGTCGGTCTGCGGCTCAATTCTTTCGCCCTTGCCGTGCGTCACTGGCTGATCGGATGCGAGCAGTGCCGCGCCGATGCTGGTGCCGGTGGCCGCCTCGGAGGCGATGACGATGCGCGCGGTCGCTGCCGCCAGCATGCCGACAAAGAGCCGGTTGCGGGCAAACGGTCCTTCCACGGTGGTCGGGCCGTCGGCGCCGATCAGCTCAAGGCAGGTCGCCGTCATCAGCGCCAGATAGAAGGAGATGGCGGCGAACCGCTCGCCTTTGCTGATGCCCTCGGCACCAAGCCATGCCGCGGCATGGTGCGGGAACGGACCTGATCCCTGCTGGGTAGAAGGCAAAAGCAGCATCTTTTTTGTCAGAACGGCCAGCACCTCGCTGCCGCTGCAGTCCTGCGGCTTGTTCTTGGTCAGCCGGGAAAACTCACGGCCACCCATGAAACGCGCCGAGGGCACGGGGTCGCCCAGCGCGCTGACATTGACCAGCGTGTCGCGCGCAGCATCGAGCGCAATCTCTCTGCCGCCGACCGCCATCGATACCACCCAGGTGCCGGTCGAGACGACCGAGAAGGGCGGCTCGTCGGACAGAAGATGCGGCAATAGGGAGGCGTTGGAATCGTGCAGTCCGCAGAAAACCGGGGTCTGCGGATCGAGCCCGGTGCGCGCGGCAAGCGCCGGCAGGATCGGGCCGAGCTGGTCCCTGGCCGGCCGCACCGATGCCATCAGCCTGCGCCAATCCAGCCTGTCGACCATCGAGGAAAAGTCCGCCTCCCAAGGGCTCCACAGATCGGTGTGGCAGCCGAGCGAGGTCACCTCGTTGGCGGCAACGCCGGTCAGGCGCAGCGCCCAGTATTGCGGATACATCAGCATCGCGGCGGCCCTGGCGAATTCGGTGGGAAAACGCTTCTCAAGCCAGAAGAATTGCGCACCGAGATTGAGGCCGAGCGGCAGGCGCGGCGTCCCGGTCTCAATGAAGGGCGGACGGATCGCACTATACTCTGTAGCCAGCCTGTCGGGGCCGTCGAACTCATAGTCGAGGACAGGCAGCACCAGTTCGCCCGCTGCGTCGACCAGCACGCCGGTCGCACCATGCGTGGTGATCGAAATCGCGTCGATACGCTGTTCGCGGTTGAGGCTGGCAAGGCTGTTGAGGATGAACCTCCACAGCGACTCGACATCGTGATGCGGGTAGGGCGCTTGCCGCAGCGGCGCGTTCGCCATGCGGCGCAACCCCACTTCGCTCAACGTGACGAGATCGACCAGCGCGACCTTGGCGTTGGTCTTGCCGATGTCGATGACGGCGATATGGCGCAGCGCACTCATGCCAAATGGAACATTGTTTCCAGGGGGATGGCCACCGGTTGGTTGTCCGGCCTGGTCTCCATGATGTCGGCCATGTGCGCCCACCAGCGCTGCATCACCGGGTGCTTCGGCAGGTCGGCCATGCCATGGTCGTCGCGCCGCCACAGCACGCCGAACAGGATGTTGGTGTCTTCATCGAGATGGATCGAATAATCGGCGACGCCGGCCTCTCTCAGCAGCGCCACCAGCGACGGCCAGATCTCATCGTGGCGCTTTTTGTACTCGGCTTTCATGCCGGGTTTGAGCTGCATCTTGAAGGCGTATTTCTCAGGCATCAGCCGTTACCACGCAGCCGCCGCCAGACGATCGGCAGCGCGATGACGACGATCAAGAGCAGGCCGATGAAGATCGACATGACGATGCCGGGCACGTTGAGCAGGCCGAGGCCGAAGGTCACCAGCCCCATGATGAAGGCGGCGAGCACGACGCCTAAAATGCTGCCGGAGCCGCCCAGAATGCTGACGCCGCCGAGCACCACCATGGTAATGACTTCGAGCTCGTAACCCTGCGCGATGGACGGTCGCGTCGAGCCGAGCCGAGAGGTGATCAGCACCGAGGCGATGCCGGCCATCAGCCCTGTAAGGCAAAACAGGATGAATTTGATGCGGCCGACGCGAACGCCGGAAAACTGTGCCGCGACCGGATTGTTGCCGATGGCAAAGACACGGCGGCCGAAGCTGGTGCGATGCAGCAGGAACCAGTAGGCGACGGCCGCGATGAGGAAGAGCACCAGTTCGAACGACACCACCCACCAGACATAGCCCTGGCCGAAGAAAGCAAAACTCTCAGGATAGCCTTTGTAGGCCTGATCGCCCAGGATGATGAAGGCAATGCCGCGAAACAGGCTCATCGTGCCGATGGTAACGACGATGGACGGCAGGCCGAGCCTCGTCACCAGGAGCCCGTTGAAAGCGCCGCAGCCGAGCCCGACGACGATGCCGATCGCCACCAGCACCGGCGTGTCGGCGCCGGCCTGCACCGCCATGCCCATCATAGTCGAGGCGAGCGCGATGATGGCGGCGACCGACAGGTCGATCTCGCCCGAAATGATCAGCAGCGCCATGGCGAAGGCGATCAGGCCTTTCTCGGTGAAATTGAAGGTCAGGTCCGACAGCGAATAGGCATCGAGGAAATAGGGCGATGCGAAACTGTTGATGGCGAAGATGGCGACCGCCACGACGACCAGCAGCGCTTCCCAGGAAAAGATCGCTGAAGAGAGCGGCTTGTCGAGCCGGTCTGGAATGTGGCGCGGGGCGGGGGTGTCGGTCATGCCGCCTCCGCCTTCCTCAGAATGATCCGCCCCTGCTGGCGTTCGCCGCGCGCGTTGAGCACGACGGCCAGGATGATGGCGCTGCCTGAAATCGCCATCTGCCAGAAGGGCGAGATGTTGATCACCGGCAGTGCGTTGGAGATGATGCCGAGGAACAGCGCCCCTAACACCGCGCCCCCGACCGAGCCGATGCCGCCGGCAATCGAAATGCCGCCGATGACGCAGGCGGCGATGATATTGAGTTCATAGCCATTGGCGACCTCGACCGAGGCGATGACATAACGAGAAATCCAGAGATAACCGGCGAGCCCGCCGATCATGCCGGAAATGCAGAAGACGATGAATTTGGTTCGGCCGACATCGATGCCGGCATAGACCGACGCCGTCGGGTTGACGCCGATGGCATAGATCGAACGGCCAAGCGCGGTTCGCGTCATCACCACGAAGAACAGCGCGATGACCAGTATGGCGATCCAGGACAGAACCGGAATGCCCAGGAAAGCTGCGCGCTGGAAGCCGATGAAGTCCGGGCTCATCTTGTCGGCATTGACCCAGGCGCCGCCGGAGAGGACGAAGGTGGCGCCGCGATAGATGGTGAGCGTGCCCAATGTCACCACGATCGAAGGGATGTTCAGCCGCCACACCAGCAGGCCGTTGATGGCGCCGAGCACCAGTCCGACGGCCAGCGCAATGACGATCAGCAGCGGGATCGGGATCGCCGGATGCGCGGCGTTCAGCATCGCCACCACCATGCCGGTGAAGCACAGGTTGGAGGCCATCGACAGGTCGATCGAGCGGGTCAGGATGACGACCATCTGTCCCAGCGCCAGGATCATCAGGATCGAGGTGTCGTTGAACACCTGGGCGAGATTGCCGGGGTCGGCAAAGGCCGGGAAGCGCGTCGAGATCAGAGCAATCAAAACGACGATCGCCGCTGCCAGCCAGATCTCGCGGAATTTCAGGAGAGCCTTCATGCCGCGATCCCCGCTGCCGTCCGGACCAGCGTTTCGGCGTCCAGCCCCTTATTATCGTAGACCGCCGCAACCAGCCCTTCGCGCATGACGACGACGCGGTCGGACATGCCCAGAATCTCCGGCAGTTCCGACGACACCATGATCACCGACAGGCCCTGCGCGACGAGCTCCGCCATGAAGCCGTGCACGGCGGCCTTGGAGCCGATGTCGATGCCCTTGGTCGGCTCGTCCAGGATGATCACCTTGGGCGCTGTCGCCAGCCATTTGGCGATGACGATCTTCTGCTGGTTGCCGCCCGACAGCGTGCCGACATCCTGGCTCAGCGACGAGGCGCGCAGGTCTAGCCGCTCGGTGTAGGAGCGGGCGAGCGCGAATTCTTCCGACAATCGCAGCAGGCCGGATTTGGAGGTGCGCTTGAGCGAGGGAAGCGAGACGTTTTGGAAGATCGGCAGGCCGATCACCACGCCCTGCTTGCCGCGTTCCTCCGGCACGTAGACGATGCCGGCTTCGATGGAATCCGCCGCCGATTTCGGCGTGATCACCTTACCTTCCAGCGTTATCGTGCCGCCCGATATGCGGGTGATGCCTGAAACCGCCTGCATCACCTCTGACCGCCCGGCGCCGACAAGGCCGTAGAAACCGAGGATCTCGCCCTTGTGCAGTTCGAAGCCGATGTCGTTGAATTCGGTCGGGTGCGAAAGGCCAGCGACCGACAGCACCGGCGCGCCGATCTCGGCCTTGCGTTGCGGAAAGATGTGATCGACCGAGCGGCCGACCATCATGCGCACGATCTGGCTCTGGCCGGTATCCTTGATAAGGCCCTCGCCAACCATCTCGCCGTCGCGGAACACGGTGTAGCGATCGGCGATCCGATAGATCTCGTCGAACTTGTGGCTGATGAACAGGATCGCCTTGCCTTCCTCCTTGAGGAATTCGATCAGCAGGAAAAGCTCCTCGATCTCCTTCATCGAAAGGGCTGCGGTCGGCTCATCCATGATGACGATCTGCGCATCGATCGACATCGCGCGAGCAACCGCTACCAGATGCTTGTTGGCGATGCCGAGGTCTTTCAGCCGCGCATCGGCGTCGATATGGCCGGCATGCATGGTGTCGAGCACTTCGCGCGCGTGTTTTCGCATGGTGCGCCAGTCGATGGTGCCTAGCCGCGTGCGCGGCGCATGGCCGAGAAAAATGTTTTCGGCGACGCTCAGATCGTCGAACAGCACGGTTTCCTGATGAATGGCAGTGACGCCGTGGCCGAAGGCGGCATGCGCGCTGGGCAGGGTGACGGCCTGGCCGTCAATGCTGATCGTGCCGGCGTCGGGCTGGTAGATGCCGGTCATGATCTTGACCAGCGTCGACTTGCCGGCACCGTTTTCACCGATCAGCGCCGTAACCTGGCCGGGGTAAAGCGACAGGCTGACATTGTGCAGCGCGCGCACGCCGGGAAAGCTTTTGGAGACGCCGGACAGCGTCAGGCGCGGGGCAGGACCCGTGGGCTCCTCCTTCGCAATGCCGTGCTGGGCTGTCGTGTCCATATCCGTATCAAGCCCTGAAACAAGGTCCGTTTAAAGTCGCGGCGGGATTTTGGGTCCCGCCGCGCTTGGTCCGAGACGTCCGAGATCAATAGATCTTGGAGAACTTTTCGATGTTGGACTTGTCGAACTGGAAGGGCGGAGCCATCGCAGCCGAGTTGCTGTCATCGAGCGTGACCTTGCCGACGCGGCCGATCGACAGCGTTGCGCCCGGCTTTGCCTCTTCCTTCTTCACCGCCAGATCATGAGCGAGGTAGACGGCGGAGTAGCCGAGGTCGATCGGATTCCAGAGGGCAACCGCATGGCTGGAACCGTTGTCGATGAACTTCTTGAACTCCGACGGCAGCGCCAGACCCGTGACATTGACCTTGCCGATCAGATTCGCGTCGGTGACGACCTGGGCAGCGGCAACGACGCCGACGGTGGTCGGCGCGATGATCGCCTTGAGGTTCGGATAGGATTTCAGCAGGCCCTTGGCTTCGTCGGTGCTCTTGGCCGAATCGTCATCGCCATAGACGGTGGCGACGAGTTTGATCTTGGGGAATTTCTCCGGCAGGATCTTCTTGGCCGCGTCGATCCAGGCGTTCTGGTTGGTCGCGGTCGACGAAGCCGACAGAATGGCGACTTCGCCGCCTTCCGGCAGATAGTCGGCGGCCAGCTTGATGATGGTCTCGCCGATCAGGCCGGTGTCGGACGGGTTGAGATGCAGCTGGCGGCCTTCCTTGGCGACGCCCGAATCCCACGAGATGACGGTGATGCCGCGCTCCATGGCCTTCTTCAGCACCGGCACCAGCGCGTCAGCGTCATTGGCCGAAATCGCAATCGCGTTGACCTTCTGCGCGATCAGCGAATTGACCACTTCGATCTGCGCTTCGGCGGTCGCCTTGGTCGGGCCGGTGTAGATGATGTCGACATCGCCGAGTTCCTTGGCCGCCTCTTCGGCGCCCTTGTTGGCGGCGTCGAAGAAGCCGTTGCCGAGCGACTTCACCACCAGCGCGATCTTGACGTTCTCGGCATAAGCGGCATTCACGAACATGGCGGCCGAGAACGCGGCCGTCACCATCAATTTCTTCAGAAAGCTCATCGTATTTCCTCCCTTGAGCGTTGCATTCCATCGTCGCTGCGGTTGGCCTCAGGCCTGCAGCGAGGATTCTTCCTTTGCCGACTTGCGGGCGACGATCAGCGTCACACCCGCGGCCTCCAGCATGTTGGCTTCGCGATCCTCGATGCCGTCATCGGTAATGACGGCGGCGATGCGCTTCAGCCCGCACAGGATCAGGCTCGAGCGCTGGCGGAATTTCGATGAGTCGACCAGCACCACCAGTTCGTCGGCTTGGTCGATCAGTTTCTGCTCCGCCTGGATCAGCAGCGGGTCGCCTTCCATCAGGCCAAGTGGCCCCAGCCCTTGAGCGCCCATGAACATGCGGCGCGCGTAGAAATTGCGCGTCACGTCATTGTCGAAGGGCGAGAGGATGATGTTCTGCTCGCGGTAGATGGTGCCGCCCGACAGCATGACGGTGTTCTTCGAATGCTTGAGCAGGTGCTCGGCGATGGGGAACGAATTGGTGAAGATCGGCATGCGGCGTCCGGTCAGGAAATGCACCATCTGGAAGGTGGTGGTGCCGCCATTGATGATGATCGGCTCGCCGTCCTTGCACAGCTCCACCGCTTCGCGCGCAATCGCGCGCTTCTGCGAAGCATTGAGCGTTTCGTTGACGGAAAAGGGGCGGCCGGCGAGGCCGATGAACTGCGGTGGCGAGATCGCTTCGGCGCCGCCGCGCACGCGGCGCAGGCGCTTTTGCACATGAAGAGCCGCGATATCGCGCCGGATCGTCGCCTCGGAGGAGTCCGTCAGGTCGACCATCTCCTGCACCGTCACCACAGGCTTTTCCTGGACGGCGGACAGAATGATCCTGTGGCGCTCTTTTTCGTGCATGGTTCCTCCCTGCATGGTCATGAGGCACTAGAAAACCACCAGTGTCAATCATTTCCGCTCATATAATTTCATTGTGCAGTGCAATATGATCGATCTTGATCGTTTATGATTGACAACCGAGATGCTTGCGTAGACATTTCCGGCAAAATGGACCGCGCCTTTTGCGTCCCAGGGAGGATAATCATGCTCGACAAGCGCTCCGGCTCGCGCCTTGCCAACCTTTGGGACGATGCGAAAGCCAAGGGGCTGAGCGAGCCTGAGCTTCTGGTCTATCGCTCCAACACGCTCGGCTCCGACAAGCGTGTCACCAATTATGGCGGCGGCAACACCTCGTCCAAGATCCGGCAGAAGGACCCGCTCTCCGGCGCCGAAGTCGAAGTGCTATGGGTCAAGGGCTCGGGCGGCGACAGCGCCTCGATCAAGCTGGACGGTTTCGCCACGCTTTACATGGACAAACTGCAGGCGCTGAAAGGCCTCTATCGTGGCGTCGCGCATGAGGACGAGATGGTGGGCTATCTTCCCCACTGCACCTTCAACCTCAACCCGCGCGCGGCCTCGATCGACACGCCGCTGCACGCCTATGTGCCGAAGCCGTTCGTCGATCACATGCATCCCGATGCCATTATCGCGATTGCCGCGGCCAAGGATTCCAAGGCGTTGACCAAGGAGATATTCGGTGACGCTATCGGCTGGCTGCCGTGGAAGCGGCCGGGCTTCGAACTTGGCCTCTGGCTGGAGAAATTCTGCGTCGAACACCCCGAGGCCAAGGGCGTCATCCTCGAAAGCCACGGCTTGTTCACCTGGGGCGACACACCCAAGGAGTGCTATGAGACGACGATCTCGGTCATCAACCAGGCGATCGAATGGTTCGAGCGCCGCTCCGAGGGTCTCGCCATCTTCGGCGGCGAAGTCGTCAAATCGCTAGACGCCGCTGAGCGCCGCGCCATCGCGGCGAGACTGATGCCGAGGATCCGCGGCCTGATTTCGGAGAAGAGCCACAAGCTCGGCCATTTCGACGACTCCGCCGCCGTGCTCGAATTCGTCAACTCCAGGGATTTGCGCCCGCTGGCGGCACTCGGCACTTCATGCCCGGATCATTTCCTGCGCACAAAAATTCGCCCGCTGGTTATCGAGTTCGACCCAGCGAAGCCCGACGTCGAAGCCGTGATTGCGCGCCTCGCCGAGGATATTGCTGAGTACCGTGTCGGCTACCAGGCCTATTACGACAGCTGCAAGCATCCGGACTCGCCCCCGATCCGCGACCCCAATGCCGTGGCCTACCTGATGCCCGGCGTCGGCATGTTCACCTTCGCCGGCGACAAGGCCACCGCCCGCATCTCTGGCGAATTCTACGTCAACGCCATCAACGTCATGCGCGGAGCCTCGACCGTCTCGTCCTATGTCGGCCTGCCGGCGCAGGAGGCCTTCGACATCGAATACTGGCTGCTCGAGGATTTGAAGCTGCAGCGCGCGCCGAAGCCGAAGTCGCTCGCCGGCCAGATCGCGCTGGTCACCGGCGGCGCCGGCGGCATCGGCCGCGCCACCGCCAGCCGGCTGCTGCGCGAAGGCGCCTGCGTGGTGCTGGCCGATATCGACGAGGCCGCACTTGCCAGCGCCAATGACGAATTGGCGAAAGCCTATGGCAAGGACTTCGTCCGGCCGGTGCTGATCAACGTCACCGCGGAGGAGCAGGTGATTTCCGGCTTCGCCCAGACAGCCGTCGAGTTCGGCGGCATTGATATTCTCGTCTCCAATGCCGGTCTCGCCTCCTCGGCGCCGATCGAGGAGACGACGCTGGCGCTGTGGAACAAGAACATGGACATATTGTCGACCGGCTATTTCCTGGTCTCGCGCGAAGCCTTCCGGCTGTTCCGGGCCCAGAAGATCGGCGGCAATGTCGTCTTCGTCGCCTCCAAGAACGGTCTTGCCGCGTCACCCAACGCCGCCGCCTATTGCACCGCCAAGGCGGCCGAAATCCATCTCGCCCGCTGCCTGGCGCTGGAAGGCGCGGAAGCCCAGATCCGGGTCAACGTCGTCAATCCGGACGCCGTGCTGCGCGGTTCGAAGATCTGGACCGGCGAGTGGAAGGAACAGCGCGCCGCCGCCTACAAGATGTCGACCGACGATCTGGAAGAACACTACCGCTCGCGCTCGATGCTGAAGCGCTCGGTGTTTCCCGAAGACATTGCCGAAGCGATTTATTTCCTGGCGTCCGACATGTCGGCCAAATCCACCGGCAACATCATCAACGTCGACGCCGGCAACGCGCAGAGCTTTACGCGCTGAGTTAAGAGCGGAGCGCTTCTCTTCTCCCCGTCACTATAAGGGGAGAAGGTGGCCCGAAGGGCCGGATGAGGGGCAGCGCTGACTGAACGCATTGGGAGGAATAGCACTTGTCCGAAACCATCATCGCCGCCGATCTCGTCTCCAGCCACAACGCCCAGCGCAAACCCGACCTCGAGCGCGACTACGCCTCTCTCGGCGAACGCCTCGACCGCCGCGGCATCGCCATCGATGCCATCCGCGACAAGGTCGAGAAATTCACCGTCGCCATTCCGTCCTGGGGCGTCGGCACAGGCGGCACGCGGTTTGCCCGTTTTCCCGGCGCCGGCGAGCCGCGCGACATTTTCGACAAGATCGAGGACTGCGCCGTCATCAGCCAACTGACGCAGGCGACACCGACCGTCTCGTTGCACATCCCGTGGGACAAGGCCGATCCGAACCGGCTGAAGCAGGCGGCGTCGCGCTACGGCCTCGGCTTCGACGCCATGAACTCCAACACCTTTTCGGATGCCAGGGATCAGACGCTCTCCTACAAATTCGGCTCGCTTTCGCATGCCGATGCCGGCACGCGCCGCCAGGCCGTCGAGCACAATCTCGAATGCATCGAGATCGGCAAGATGCTGGGGTCCAGGGCGCTGACAGTGTGGATCGGCGACGGCTCGAATTTCCCCGGCCAGGTCAATTTCGCCAAAGCCTTCGAGCGCTATCTCGACGCCATGAAGGAGATCTATGCCGGACTGCCCGCCGACTGGAAACTGTTGACCGAACACAAAATGTACGAGCCGGCTTTCTACTCCACGGTCGTGCAGGACTGGGGCACCAATTACATGATCGCCAAGGAGCTGGGCGACAAGGCCTACTGCCTGGTCGACCTCGGCCACCATGCGCCCAACGTCAACATCGAGATGATCGTGTCGCGGCTGATCCAGTTCAAAAAACTGGGCGGCTTCCATTTCAACGATTCGAAGTATGGCGACGACGATCTCGATACCGGCTCGATCGATCCCTACCGGCTGTTCCTGGTCTTCAACGAACTGGTTGATGCAGAGCTTTCCGGCGCCGAGGGTTTCGATCCCGCCCACATGCTCGACCAGAGCCACAACGTCACCGACCCGATCGAAAGCCTGATGCTGTCGGCGGTCGAGGTGCAGCGCGCCTATGCGCAGGCGCTGCTGGTCGACCGCAAGGCGCTCGAGGGTTTCCAAGACGGCAATGACGCGCTGATGGCGACGCAGACGCTGAAAGCTGCCTACCGCACCGATGTCGAGCCGATCCTTGCCCTGGCGCGGCTGAACACAGGCGGCGCCATTGCTCCAGTCGCCGCATATCGCGCGGCGGGCTACCGGGCGAAGGTCGCGGCGGAACGGCCGGCGGTTGTGGGCGGTTCAGGCGGGATTGTTTGAGATTGGCTAATCTCCACCACAGGGGGGGAGATTAGCGTGCCTCTGCCGGCAGGCGAACACCAATATGTGTTCGCTCATATTGATGATGGACTCGGCCGCTCCATGTAGCTCTTCTAGGCACACCGCACTTGGAGCACCGCCATGCCCTTGACCCGCCGGACGCTGATTGGCGTCACCCTTTCGCTCGCAATTGCGCTCGCGCCATCCGGCGCGCTCCATTCCGCCTCGCCTCAACCGGCGAAGGGCGAGCACGGCATGGTCGTCACCGCCCAGCATCTGGCGTCGGAAGCCGGCGTCGAGGTGCTGAAGAAGGGCGGCAATGCCGTCGATGCGGCGGTCGCCGTCGGCTATGCGCTCGCCGTCGTCTACCCCAATGCCGGCAATATCGGCGGTGGCGGGTTCATGACCATCCGCTTCAAGGACGGCAAATCGACCTTCCTCGATTTCCGCGAGCGCGCGCCGCTGGCGGCAACCAAGACCATGTATCTCGACAAGGACGGCAATCCGGTGAAGGGCGCCAGCCTCGACGGCTATCTCGCGGTCGGCGTGCCTGGCTCCGTCGCCGGCTTCGAGATGGCTCGCGAAAAATATGGCACGCTGCCACGCCAGGATTTAATGGCGCCGGCAATTGCCTATGCCAAGGATGGCTTCATCCTCGACCAGGGTGACGCCGCTTCATTCGCAAGCAATGCCGCACGACTGGCGAAGGACCCTGCCGCCGCCGCCATCTTCCTGAAGCCGGACGGCAAACCCTATGGCGCCGGCGAGCGTCTCCTCCAGCCCGATCTTGCAGCCTCGCTCGCCGCCATCTCCGAAAAAGGCGCCGACGCCTTCTACAAAGGCGCCATCGCCGACACCATCGTCAAGGCGAGCGGCGCCAGGGGCGGCATTCTGGCCAAGGCAGACTTCGAGCAATATAAGGTACGCGAGCTGCAACCGGTGAGCTGCACCTATCGCGGTTACGAGATCGTCTCTTCGCCGCCGCCAAGCTCGGGCGGCGTCATCATCTGTGAAATCCTCAACGTGCTGGAGGGCTACCCGCTGTCCTATCTCGGCGCGGGCTCGGCCGAGACGGTGCATGTCATGGTCGAGGCGATGCGTTACGCCTATGTGGACCGCAACTCGGCGCTCGGCGATCCCGATTTCGTCGACAATCCGGTCTCGAAACTGCTCGACAAGGGTTACGCCAAGGAGATCCGCGACAAGATCGACCCGTTCCGCGCCGGCGTCTCGCAGGATTTGATGCCGAAGGGCTTCGGCGAGTCGAAGGAAACGACGCACTATTCAATCATCGACGATGACGGCAATGCGGTCGCGGTCACTTATACGCTGAACGGCTCGTTCGGCGCCGGCGTGGTCGCGGACGGAAGCGGCATCCTGCTCAACAACGAGATGGATGATTTCACCCAGAAGCCTGGCGTGCCCAACCTCTACGGTCTCGTGCAGGGAGAGGCCAATGCCATCCAGCCGAAGAAGACGCCGCTGTCATCGATGAGCCCGACCATCGTCGCCAAGGACGGCAAGCCGTTCATGGTTATCGGCAGCCCCGGCGGCTCGCGCATCATCACCATCACGCTGGAAGCCATCGTCAACGTCATCGACCACGGCATGAACATCCAGGAGGCGATCGACGCATCGCGCATCCACCATCAATGGCTGCCCGACACGATCTATGTCGAACCGTTCGGCCTGTCGCCCGACGCTGAAAAACTGCTGGCCGGCATGGGCTACCACCTCGATCTCGCGGATTCTACCTGGGGTCAGGCTGCCGGCATTCTTGTCGGCGGCAAGAGCCTGGCGGAAATCGAGAAGGGCGGCGGCGCCCGTTACAACGGCGCCATCGACAGCCGCGCCGCATCCGGCGAGGCGATTGGCTACTGATCAAAACAAGAGATTGATCAGAGGACGAGCGTAAGCGTCGACCCGACGAGCATCAGCGCCGCGATCACGACGAACGCCGCGTAGATGCGGGGACGGTCGAGGAGCAGCGCATTGCCCGATATCCAGGCCGCGGTTGCGCCGCCAAGCGCAAACAGGAAGCCGTTGCGGTGACCAAAGGTCATGGAAGCGGCCATCAGCCCACCAATGATCAGCGCGCCGAAGACGATGATCACGGCAACGGCGTATTTCTCGAAGTCGTTGCCGCCGCCCATGGCCGGGCCGATCGCGTTCAAATTCGTCAGATCGTCCGGATCGAACGGGTTGGTCGATCCATATTCATCTTGACCGACAGGTTCTCGCATCATTCATTCTCCGCTGACCGGCAACAAATCATCAACATCTGCCGAGCGCAACCGGATCGCGCCGTGCCGAAGGCCGCCGATGCGGTCTTCAACACTTTCTGATGCCGACTTGCCACGGTTTTTTTGCGCCGGTTCACAATATCTACCCTGCTTTCGGTTCCACAGGCCTGAATTACCTGGAAAATGAATTACCTGGAAAAATCGCTGCGCACGATGCCGTGCCGCTGCAGCTTGTCGTAGAAGGTCTTGCGCGGAATGCCGAGCGCTTCGATCGTGCGCCGGACATCGCCGTCATTGCGGCCAAGTGCCTCGCGGATGACATCGGCCTCATAGCGTTCCAGCCGTTCCGGCAATGAACTGGCGTCATCCGGCACCGCCGATGCGGCAGGTGGCGCTTGCGCCGCTTCCTCCAGTCCCAGCACGAAACGCTCCGCGAAATGCGCGAGTTCACGCACATTGCCCGGCCAGTCGTGCTGGCTCAGATGGCGGTGCACTGAGGCAGGCACGGCTGGCATTTGCCGGCGGAAGCGGGCGGCTGCACGCTCGGCGAAGTAGAAGAACAGCAGGGCGACGTCGTCGCGGCGTTCGCGCAGCGGCGGGATCGAGATCGTCACCACATTGAGCCGGTAGTAGAGATCCTCGCGGAAGGCGCCGCGCCGGCTGGCATCGCCGAGATCGACCTTGGCGGCGGCGACGACGCGCAGGTCGACCGGGCGGATTTCATTGGTGCCGAGCGGCGTCACCTCGCGCATTTCCAGCACCCGCAGCATCTGCACCTGGGTCGAGGCCGGCATGCTTTCGATCTCGTCGAGAAACAGCGTGCCGCCGCTCGAATGCTCGATGCGGCCGATGCGCTTCTTCTGTGCGCCGGTGAAGGCGCCGGCCTCATGGCCGAACAGTTCGCTTTCGATCACCGTGTCCGGCAGCGTGCCGCAATTCAGCGCCACGAAATTGCCCCTAGCGCGGCGGCTCCAGCGATGCAGCAGGCTCGCCACCACCTCCTTGCCGGAGCCGGTCTCGCCGGTCACCAGAACGTCGACATCGGTATCGGCGATTTGCCGCAGCGTCCGGCGCAATCGCTCCATCGCCGGCGTCTGCCCGATCAGCGGCAGGCCGTCCTGCGCCTGTTCGGCGCTTTTGCGCAAGGCGCGGTTCTCCATCACCAGCCGGCGCTTTTCCGCCGCCCGTGCCACACTTTGCGCCAGCCGGTCGGCGGCGAAGGGCTTGGTGATGAAGTCGTAGGCGCCATCCTTGATCGCCTTGACCGCAACCGCGATGTCGCCATGCCCGGTGACCAGGATGACCGGAATGTCGGCATCGAGCTGCAAGACGCGGTCGAAGAGCTGAAGGCCGTCAATGCCGGGCATGCGGATGTCGGACACCACCACGCCGGGAAAATTGGCGTCGAGCCCGGCCAGCGCCTCGTTCGCCACCGCAAAGGCCGAGACGGAAAAACCAGCGAGTTCCAGCGTCTGCCGCGTGGCCCTCAGCAATTCGCTGTCGTCGTCGATCAATACGACCGGTGCGGTGTCCATCATGCTGCCCTGGCGAGGTGAACGGTGAAGCGCGTGCCGTCTCTGCCGCTCGCCACCTCGATGCGTCCGCCATAGTCGGCGACGATGTCCTGCGAGATGACGAGGCCGAGCCCGAGGCCTTTTTCCTTCGAGGTGTTGAACGGCGTGAACAATGACTTGAGGATGGCAGGCGAAATGCCCGGCCCATTGTCGGCGACGGCAAGCGCCACGCCGTCGGCCGTCTCCTGGGCCGAAACCTCCACCCTGGCGCCGTCGCGGCCGTCCAGCGCTTCCAGCGCATTCTGGAACAGGTTGATCAGCACCTGTTCGAGCCGCAGCCGGTTGCCCATCACCTTGAGCGTTACCGGCGGCAGCGTGATATCGAGCGCGTCCAGCCGGCCGGCAAAGCGGCTTCTGAGCAGCACCACGGCGCCCTCGACGACGCCGCGCAGTTCGACCGGTTCGGCTGCCGTGCGCCCCTTGCGGGCAAAGACCTTCAACTCTTCGGTGATGCCGCCGATGCGCTCGGTCAGCGCGGCAATCGCGCCAAGGTTCTTCTCGGCCGAGGCGGTCTGCTTGCGCTCCAGGAACACACGCGCATTGTCGGCATAGGCGCGGATCGTTGCCACCGGCTGGTTGATCTCATGCGCGACGCCGGCGGCAACCTGGCCGAGGGTCGCAAGACGGTTCGCCTGCACCAGTTCCTGCTGCATGACCTGCAGCTTGGCTTCGGTGCTGCGATGATCGGTGATCTCGGCCTGCAGCCGGTCGCGCGCCAGGCTGAGGTCATGCGTACGCTCGACGACGCGGCGCTCGAGTTCGATGCGCGCCGCCTGTTCGGCGGCGATGCGCATCTGCGCCGACTGACGGCGCCACAGGAGATAGCCGGCCAGCGCCAGCAACGGCACCATGACGCCCAGCGCCAGCAGCCGCATCTCACGCACCGCAGCCGCGATCGGCGCTTCGACCGGCACGAGATAATCGAGCCGCCATGGCGTCGATTGGACCAGTGTCGAAAGCCTGAGATATTCGGCATCGCTGCCGCCCGGTGTTATCGCATGCACCATCGACACGTCAGGGCTCAATGCCTCGGGGCGTGTGATCGGCAAGGGGATCAGCGGCGCGTTGCCGAATTGCTGGCTGCTCCGGATGGCGGCAGCCACCGGGCCGGCCAGCGGCGCGGTGGTCATGAAGCGCCAGGACGGCACGCTGGTGATCAGCACGACGCCGTGGTCGTCGCTGACATAGGCCGGCCGGTTGGCCTCATGCCAGTCGGCTTCAAGCTGGTCGAATTCCATCTTGACGACGACGACGCCGAGCGGCGCCGCCGCATTGCCGACGCGCCGCGAAATGTAGAGGCCGGGGCGCTTGCTGGTGTTGCCCAGCGCAAAATATTCGGCCGTTCCGGATTGCATGGCGCCGGAGAAATAGGCGCGGAAACCGTAGTCGTTGCCGACGAAGCTGGTTGTTTCGCGCCAGTTGCTGGAGGCGATCGCAAACCCGTCGACGCCGGTGACGTAAAGCACCGAAGCCTTGGTGCCGGAGACCAGCCCTTCGAGCTTGCGGTTGAGCACGTCGATCGTGACAGCGCCCTTGTTCTGCAGGGCGTCGTGCACCTGCTGGTCCTCGGACAAGAGCAGCGGCAACGCCCGCGGGCTTTCCAGCACGGCGCGCAGCAGCGCAACCTTCAGATTGGCATCGGTGCGGCCTTGCGCCGCCAGTGCCGCGACCTCGGCGCGGCGCGCATAAAGGCCGGCGCCGGTGAGCGCCGTTACCACGATCACCAGCGCGATCGCCGCAAACAGCAGCCAGGCGCGACGCGCGCTTTTGCCGAGTTGCTCGGGCGTCGGCGACAGGACCGCGGCAGGGCGTTGCAACATTCCCTATTTGTGCATAATTTCGCACAAAGCACAATTCAATCATGCGGATGTCCGCACTTGAGGTTGAGCGGCATCAGCCTCGATCGGTCGAATACCCAACAAAATCAATGGCTGCGGTAATGCCGCACAGTCTGGCACGGCAGTTGCAATCACCGATACAGCAGTCGCAAGGCTGCGGAAAACAACTGCCCCGGGAGGTCGAGCTTTCGATCGGGGCGCCATGGAGGACGTCATGCAGCCAGCATTCGCTGCCGCCGAACCGCGCGGCAAGCTACCCTTTTACCGTCATCTCTATGTGCAGGTCCTGACGGCGATCGCCGCCGGCATCCTGCTCGGTCATTTCTATCCCGAACTCGGTGCTTCGCTGAAGCCGCTCGGCGATGCCTTCATCAAGCTGGTCAAGATGGTGATCGCGCCGGTCATCTTCCTGACGGTGACCACAGGCATTGCCGGCGTCTCCGACCTGAAAAAGGTTGGCCGCGTCGCCGGCAAGGCGATGATCTATTTCCTGGTCTTTTCGACCCTGGCGCTGGTCGTCGGCATGGTCGTCTCCAACGTCGTCCAACCGGGCGCCGGCATGCACATCAATGCGGCGACGCTCGACCCCTCGAAGGTCGCCACCTTCACCGAGAAGGCGCATGACACGACCATCGTCGGCTTCCTGCTCAACATCATCCCCGACACCATCACCGGCGCCTTCGCGCAAGGCGACATCCTGCAGGTGCTGTTCTTCTCGGTGCTGTTCGGCATCTCTCTCGCTCTGGTCGGCGAGCGCGGCCGCCCGGTCGTCGATTTCCTGCAGGCGCTGACCTCGCCTATCTTCCGCCTGGTCGCCATCCTGATGAAGGCCGCCCCCATCGGCGCCTTCGGCGCCATGGCCTTCACCGTCGGCAAATACGGCATCGGCGCGATTGCCAACCTCGCCTTTCTGATCGGCACCTTCTACCTGACGTCGCTGCTCTTCGTGCTGGTCGTGCTCGGCGCTGTCGCTTGGTACAACGGCTTCTCGATCCTCGCCTTGATCCGCTACATCAAGGAAGAGCTGCTGCTGGTGCTCGGCACCTCGTCCTCGGAAGCCGCTCTTCCCGGCCTGATGGCCAAGATGGAGCGCGCCGGCTGCAACCGCTCGGTGGTCGGCCTGGTCATCCCGACCGGCTATTCCTTCAACCTCGACGGCACCAACATCTACATGACGCTGGCGGCGCTGTTCATCGCCCAGGCGACCGATACGCCGCTCACCTATGGCGACCAGATTCTGCTGCTGCTGGTTGCCATGCTGAGCTCCAAGGGTGCCGCCGGCATCACCGGCGCCGGCTTTATCACGCTGGCCGCCACGCTCTCTGTCGTGCCTACGGTACCCGTTGCCGGCATGGCGCTGATCCTAGGGGTCGACCGCTTCATGTCGGAATGCCGGGCGCTGACCAACTTCGTCGGCAATGCAGTGGCGACGATCGTTGTGGCGCGCTGGGAAGGCGAACTCGACCAGACCAAGTTCGCCGCCGCCATGGCCGGCACATTGTCCGAGGAAGCCGACCTGGCGCTGTCGGGCGATCTGCAGCCCGCTTGACCGCTCCGGGCACTGACGTTTGAGCACAAGGCCGCAGCCGATTCGGTTGCGGCCTTTCCTTTTCCGCCTGCACGTGGCTGGCGCTGGCCGGGCCCTCCCGGGTAGGGTGCGGACGTAAAACCGAAAGGCCGGCGCATGAGCAATCCGTACCCCGAAATCTACCTCGTCCGTCACGGCGAGACGGAGTGGAGCGCTTCGGGAAAACACACCGGCCGCACCGACATACCGTTGACGGCAAAGGGCGAGGCGGCAGCTCGCGGCGTGGCAGACCGGCTCAAGGATCTGTCCTTCCAGGCGGTGTGGTCGAGCCCGTCGCAGCGCGCCTTCAGCACCTGCACGCTTGCCGGCTTCGGCGCTGCTGCCGTCAAGAAGGACGACCTGCAGGAATGGGACTATGGCGCCTATGAGGGCGTTAAGACCAAGGAGATTGTTGTGCAGCGCCCCGGCTGGCAATTGTTCCGTGACGGCTGTCCCGACGGCGAGTCGGTAGCGGATGTTGGCGCCAGGGCCGACAGGATCATCGCCGGGCTGCGGGCAATCGAGGGCAATGTGCTGGTGTTTTCAAGCTCGCATTTCCTGCGCGTGCTGGCCGCGCGCTGGCTCGGTCTGCCACCCGAAGGCGGTGCGCACTTCGTACTTGATACCGCGAGCCTCAGCATCCTCGGCTATGAGCACGATCTGAGCGAGCCGGTGATACGCAGGTGGAACCAGAAGTAGGGTTTCGCGGCAAGCCTGCCTCTTAACGCGCGAGCACCGCCAATTCCTCCGATGTCAGATGCCGCGCCTTGCCCTTGGCGAGTTCGCCGAGCTGCAAACCGCCGATCGCCACCCGAACCAGCCTCAGCACCTCGATATCGAATGCCCCGAGCAGGCGGCGGATCTGGCGGTTGCGGCCCTCGTCGAGCACGATTTCCAGCCAGGCAGTGCGGCCGCCGCTGCGCAGCAGTTCGATCGAACTTGCGGTCAGCAGTTCGCCGTCGACGATCGCTCCGTCGCGAAAGCGCGCCAGCATCGCTTCGTCGGGCGCGGTGCCGATCTGGACATGATAGGTCTTGGCGACATGCGAGGCCGGATCGAGCAGGCGGTTGGCCCAGCGCGTGTCGTTGGTCATCAGCAACAGGCCTTCGCTGGCCTTGTCGAGGCGGCCGACCGGCGACACGAAAGGCAACTCCAGTTCCACCAGGCAGTCATAGACGGTGCCACGATCCTGCGGGTCATCGCGCGTGGTGACCTGTCCGCGCGGCTTATTGATCATCAGGTAGACTTTTGCCTCGCCGACGATCTGCTCGCCGTCGACAGCGATGCGGTCGCGGCCGAGATCGACACGCAGCGACGGATCGCGCACCACCTTGCCGCCAACCCGCACGCGCCCTTCGGCTATCAGCAGCTCGGCCTGCTTGCGCGAACACAGGCCGAGTTTGGAAAGCGCCCGGTTCAGGCTAACGCCTGCCTTGGCGGCCTGGTGTCGGGCGATGTCTGGTGGCCGTGCCATGTCCTGCTTGCCATCCCAATGATCGGCATCGACAAATGCCACGCCCCGCATTGGCTTCGCAACCTGCCGCGGCATCAACATCACGGGTCGCGGGAGCGGGGCTGTTCTCAAATACGATGTGTCAGGGGGTCGGGCTCAACAGCCCGCCATGGAACGCTGCCCCGCGACGGACGTTGTTGCCGACGAGCGATTTGTCGCGAAAGGCACCGCCATGAAGAAAATCTACCAAAAGCCGACGCTCGTGAAGCGAGGCAGGCTCACCAGCCTGACGGCTCAGATCGTCGCTTCTGGGGTCATTCTGGGGGAATGATCCCCCAGATAAGGGAAGGGATAAATCGATGAGCGAGCGCGGCGTTGATTTCCTGCAGGGCTGGATCCACGAGCACCTGCCGGGCGAACTGCCTGCCGACAAGGCAACGGCTCGAACCCTAACCACGCGAGCTGCCCTGGATGCTCGGCATTTAGGCCTTGAGGTCAGCGAGATCGAAGAGGATCTCGGTCCGCTGGAACGGGTGATTTTCGAGGCGCTGGATCAGCCCGATATCTGAGCCCCCGATATGAGCCCATTGCAGGCGATATTGGCCCATCGCCATCCTGGCGGGGGCTTTTCCGTGATGGCATCCGTGGGTGCGCAGCCCTAGGCAGCCCGCGCAGCTGACGCTCCCCGTGCCGGCGGCAATTCGAACACAGTGGCGCCGTTCTCTCGGCCGCGTTCGACATAACCGATGACACGGAACCATTTGCCGACGTCGGCCCGCTGCAGCCAGCTGCGCGAGTGGATGGGAAGGTTGCCGGCCAGCGCCTGAATGTGGCGGATGTGGCGCCTGCAGAAGCGGACCGTCGCGGCGCTGAAGAAACCCTCCTGCGCGGCAAACAGCGTGTCGGCGGCGTCGCTGTTCTCGTGCCAGGCGACGATCGCCACCGTCTTGTCGCCCTCGACCAGCGCGTGCGCTCGGCCTTCCTTCAAATTCATCATCAGATTGTCGTAGGCGACCTTGCTGTCCTTGCCGGCGGCCACATACTCGTCCGACATCCGCGTGGACAGATCACGGAAGACACTTTCGAGATCGCCGATCGTAGCTGCGCGTGCTCGCATTTCTCCTCCTGCAGCCCCGGCAGGCAGTTTGCCCTAGGTGGAGGGGATCACCAAGCAAAGCGAATCCGCCATTTGGCCGATGGGCGCAAAGTGATTTCATTGGGCGGGTTTATTGCGTTGGCAAATCGCTCCCGTGGAACCGAACTTGCCTCCCCCGAATTGACTCGCGATCGCGTTCGGGAGGGGAAGCATGCAAGATCAGCATTTCGATGAGCCGGTTCGCGTGGCGCTTGGCAGGTCCAGAAACACGATCTACAAGGTGGAGCGTGTCGCGCAGGCCGCTGACATCCTCATGAACCGATGGCCCGTGAAGACAGGCGGCTATCACGTCGCCGCCCGTAAAGCCTGCCTTGGCGTTCTGGAAGGCCTTCAAGAGGCGCGCTATGCCCGCGCCGCCTTCGTCAACGCGGCGATCGAGCCCGATATACTGCTCGAGCGCGACCGCGAGGGTTGAGCGGTCCATCGCCTCTTTGTTTGGCGTGAGGTAAACTGGCAGACCGGTCGGGAGCCTTCCATGTGCAACGACTATGAGCAGCATATTCTCTGGGCTGAATATTGCCGGATGCTGGAGTCGCTGGCACTCGAGATCCCGACCCATCAGACCGAACTTGAACTGCCGCGGGTTGATGACATCCATATCAACGATCCAGCCCCGATCATGCGCGCCGCCGGCGACACTGGCGTTGTTGAACTGACGTCGATGACGTTTGGATTTCCGCCGGCCGGCCCGAAAGGCGGACCAGTGTTCAACTTCCGCTCCGAAGGCCGGCAATTCGCCGGCAGCAAACGCTGCCTCGTGCCGGCATCCGCCTTCTTCGAGTTCACGGGCACGAAGTATCCGAAGGCAAAGCATCGCTTCACGCTCAACGGCTCGCCGTTCATGGCCATCGCAGGGCTTTGGCGTGAAGCTGCCGGCAACAAGCCGCCAACCTTCACCATGCTGACAACCGAGCCTGGACCGGATATTGCGCCCTATCACAGTCGGCAGGTCGTGGTGCTTCGGCCCGGCGATTGGGCGGCTTGGCTCAGTCTGACCAAGCCGGAAGCCGAACTGCTGCAGCCGCTTCCAGCCGGCTCGCTGCGCGTGGAGACCGTGCGCCCCGAAAGTTCATAACTCGGTTGCGCAGGCTTGCCGGCACAGCCGGCAGGCCGAAATCAGGAATCCGTCGGTGCGGCGCCAGGAAGTCAAGCCCTTGATGTTCAGAGAAAACTGGTGCCCAGAGGCGGAATTCAAGTGAAGAAAATCGCTTTTTGCTTTCAGATGCTTAGGGGAATGTTAGCCGCATCTGCTACCAACATAAATACCAACAAAATATTCCTGTGGATTGGTTCGGTTCCTGCTATTTCTCTCAATGCTTGCACCTGCACCTTGTCTCTTCCGGTTTAGTCTACATCCTTCTTGATCATACCTCATCATGCGGGGCCGATTGAAGACCACGGCTGGCCAAGACGACTTAATCAGAACGGATGGCCATTGCGCCCAATATCGGGATCGCTTTAGGCGGTTTCTGAAAGCCGACATCGTGCGAAGAACAGGTGGCTATTACGGGTCCTGAGGCCTTGGCCCATACACCGCTTTGTAGGGTGGACGCGGCGCAGCGAAAAGCGCCGCCAGCCGTTCCTCATGTTGCTTGACCAGTGAGGCAGCAATAACAGGTAGCTCTGCGGCGGACCGGGTGTAGTCGTCGAGGTCGATCGGATTAGACTTCATAGGTGCTCCGTCGACGCGTAGTAGACGGTCTCGTCCTCCAGCAGCCCAGCTTGGCCCAGTGCATTCTGGCTTTGCAGGCGCATGGCGGCAGAAATGATCTCGCGCCAGTGCCAGATACCGCCCTTGGGGATTTGGCCCTTGTCCGATTCAACGCAGCCGAGAGACAGGATGTCGATTTGATGTCGGTCAATTGCGTAGCAGGCCATGGCATCGACCAACGCTGTCATATAACTGGCATAGTAGGATCGGCGCTTCGGAGGTGCCGGGCCACATCCCACCCGCTTGGGCCGTCCCCAAGTCTATATCTGTCAGGAGAGCCGCAACTCGCTCCGGCTCACGATCGAAAGTCGCAATCGCTTCAAGGCCCTTTAAGCCGGCGATCACCTCGAACCCGGCCTCCCGGAGAGAGTTCTCGACGTCTCCACGATCAGCACGGAACCCGATGACATTGAAAGCCTGCTTCGAGCGCCCCAACAGTTGAACGGCTGCGAACTCTTAAGGTTCCTGGCGCGCAATAGCATTCGTTAATCCGGTGGAAAGCAGGTTGTGATCCGGCCGTTTCGAACAGGGTGCGGCAGGCGAAAAGGATTGAGGACAGCTGAACCCCCAGCCCCGCCCGCCATCGTCGACGCACTGACCATTGGCCGTCGTCTCCTCTGGGCAGCGGGAACATTAGCGCTAACTAAAAGTTGGGAGCAAAAACCCGAACAGGTTCTTGATGGCACATAGTCCGTCTTTCAACATCTTGATACGCAAGCTCCAGACCATCTCGGAACTCGCACAATCAGATATTGGCATTCTGGGGAACATCCCGATTCAGGAGAAGGAATATCAGGCCAACGAAGACATTCTGCGCGAGGGCGACAAGCCGAGCCTTTCCTTCGTCGTTCTTGACGGCTTGATAGGGTCGACCACACTAACCGGGGAGGGCAAGCGTCAGATCTCCTCCTTTTTTGTTCCGGGCGACATTCCCGACCTGCATGGTCTGCATTTGTCGGTCATGGATTGCACTTTCACCCCTCTCATGCCCGCTCGGGTGGGCTTCATGCGGCACGACGCTCTTCGCACTATATGCGACCAGCACCCTTCCATAACGAGAGTGTTTTGGCGCTCCACTGTGATCGATGCGGCGATCTATCGAGAGTGGGTCACCAACGTCGGAAGGCGCGACGCCTACTCTCGTATCGCTCACATTTTTTGCGAACTCATTGTCCGCCTTCGCTCGGTAGGTCGCATTGAAGATCATGTGGCCTATCTCCCCATAACGCAGGCTGCACTTGGCGACGCAGTTGGCCTCTCCACCGTGCACGTGAACCGAGTGCTCCAGGACCTTAGACGCGATGGTCTGATATCCACCGTCGGGTCGCGTTTTCAGGCGAGCGACTGGGCAGGGCTCGTTCGCGCCGCAGATTTTGACTCTACCTATCTGCACCAAAGGGCTGCGCAAACGGGTGCCGGTTCTGAGCCTGCTGGGTCGCTCACCAGCCGCTGAGCCAACCCCTCGCGATACTTGAAACCGAATCTGCTCAAGAACATGCACTCCCACACGATGTCGATCGCTGCTTGAGAACTGGACCGCAGACTTACCTAGTGACGGCATGGCTTCCCAAAGCTACGAGCTGAGGAAGGAACCCGCCGAAAGCTGGACGGTGTTTGACGTCTTCACTGGGTACCCCCGCAGCGCGTGGGCGTCTGGCTAACTATCTGGACGAGGAATATTCCCGTGATCTTCAGCCTTCTGACCATGTCGACCTGAAACGAAGGTTCGCCGGGGGGTGACCTCTAAAGTACGACTGCCCTGAAACACGTGCGGAGCGCCGGATAGTGTCCAAATTTCGCAAGCCAATGCACCGGCGCTGCCTAGCCATAGTGGAGACGCGGCTTTGGCAACGTTCCTATAAATTGAACCCCAATTCGGTCGTTCCTGCGCCACCGCAGGACTGCTTGGTAGGCAACGCCGTCGGTCGGCACGTAAAGCACGAACCGCTCAGGGACACGCGATTCCACCGGGACTTTGAGCTCAGCTCCGCCACTGTTTTGGTTCCGAATGGTGCAACTGATCTCGGAGTTTGTAATTCCGCTGATGATTGAGGCGCCTTTCAGCACCCGCTGCCGCGTTCGCGGCGATGCTCTTCATCAACCATGTGACCTCCATCGGTCAACCCCCGGGCCTATGGTACGCCCACCGGCGAACAACTGTCCATCTGGGGCGTCGCTCGGTAGCCGGACGGCATAGATGCCCGTTGCGCTGGTGAATTCGCCAACCGACGCGAACAGACCCGAATGGTCCCGTCCAGCGGTGTCAATCCGGCAGCAGCATCTCCTCTTCATCAGCCGCGGCTTCGAACAGCAGCCGGAAGTCATTACCTGGCATTTTGCCATCCATCGCAGATAGGCAAGCCTCGGCCGCCAGCCGCCACTTGGGGCCACGATTGGACCACTTTAGAAGCTCCTCGGCCGCGGCATCAACTCGGTTGACACCAAGGCGAAGCCCCGGGCGCTCAGTCTTCACATAAACCGGAGGGTTGAACCAGCGGTGGGGCATCAAGCCTCTCGAACGTCAAAGGCGATGAACAGTCCCCAAACGGAGGCTGAATTGACGATCATTTCGACCAACTGGCAGTCAGTCTCACGAAGATCATGGCCGCGCTCGCGCACCGCTGCAATGGTCGCCTTCACGGAAATTATATTGCCCGGTTGAGAACCCAACAGGACCTCGCGAACCAACTCCTTGGCCGTTCGCTGTGCAGGCCGAACAGGTGCTTGAATGTCCATCCCATCCTCCCAGAGAGATAGAACCTCAATCAGCTATTCTGTGGTGCAACTTCCGAAAAAGGCAAGAGCCGGAAACGTACAAACTAGGTTGCCGCAAACACCGCATTTCGGAACGGGACCCGCCCTTTGCCCATTTATTGGTGGAATCAATTTGCACGAGGCATGTGAATGTAAATCCAAGGAATTTACGCCGTGCTCGCCACGGCAAGGATGGACAAAGCGGAGGAGTTCTATACCCGGCTTTTCGAGCGGAGGCCTGATGATCGTCCCATGGACGGGTTGATCCAATGGCGCAACGTCGCAGGCGCGAACTTGCAAATCTTCCATGATAAGGAAAATGCTGGGTCCGGCAGGCTGACTATTGTGGTCCCCAAAATGGACAAAGCCCGGAGGTCGCTTGAAGAAAGTGGCGTGATGCTCACACGTGAATCGGAGGGTGATTACGGAAAGATTGCCCAGATCGCAGACCCTGACGGCAATCGTATCACTCTTGCAGAGCCCCATCGCGGCCTTTCAACACATAGAGCATTCGACCTCCTCTGTTTGGTAAACCAGCTCATCGGGTTGCGATGGACGACGCCGCTTCCTCGCCCGGCTTACAATGGCTACATCCCGCGACAGGCGCTTATTTGCGCCCCACCGTGTCAGCTGCCTGACGCGACCACGAGGAGAGAGGAGCCGCCTCCTCTCCCAAGTTCTCACGGACGAACGCGGACAACCGTCTTCCCCGCGCGTCGGTCCGTTGAGTTGAAGGTCCCGATGGCATCACCCAAGCTCGAAACCTTGCCGATGTTCGTCCGCAGTCGTCCATCCCGGATCCGCTGCACTATCTCAGAAAGCTGGGCTCGATCAGCCTCGACGACGAAGTCAACCGCCAGGCCGTCTGCAGGTCGTATATCCGTTGGTCCGACGACTGTCACAAGCGTTCCTCCGGCCCGGACGAGCGTTGCGGATCGCTTTTGGACATCGCCGCCGATGACATCGAACACCAGATCGACGCCGCCTACATCTTCAAGGGTGTCTTTTGAGAGGTCGAGGAATTCATTTGCACCGAAGTCGAGCGCTTTCTGGCGGTCGACAGCACGCCCGGTGCCGATCACATAGGCTCCAGCCTCCCTGCCAAGCTGCGCCACCATCGAACCGACGGCACCGGCAGCGCCATGCGCGAGAACGCTCTGCCCGGCCTTGATGCGGCCATGCTGGAACAGCCCCTGCCATGCAGTTAGGCCGGAGATCGGCAGGCTAGCGCCCACCGTAAAGTCGACATCGCCGGGCAGCGGCGCGAGGTTACGGGCCTCCATGGCAACATACTCGGCGAGGGTGCCGTCGCGATGCCAGTCCGCGAGGCCGAACACCCGCTGACCTATAGAAAGCCCCGTGGTGCCGTAGCCGAGCGCAGTGACAACACCAGCCAGTTCGTGGCCGAGAATCGGAGAGGTCCGGTCACGGAAGGCTCGGTCGGCCCACGTCGAGGGCCACTCCAGTTCGGTGTTGACGAATCCTGCCGCACGAACCTGTACGACCACGTCGTTAATTGCCGCTTGAGGCTCGGGTAGCTCCACCAACTTCATCCCGGCCGTTCCTGCAGTCCGGTCCGTCGCTACGATTGCTTTCATGGGGATTCTCTCCTCACCGTTGGGGTAAATTGCGGGCGCGGAGGTTCTTTCGATGTCGCGCAGAGTTGGCGTCGGCTCATCGTTGGCGACCGCGAGCGGAAGCTAAGCAATTTCGCCGTATTCTTCCAGCACGGGTAAACTTGCAGTCGTGAACACCTATGCCCTCGCAATTGAACAAAAGCAGATCAAATGCGTTGTGCCGTTCCCAACACGGAGAGCGTCATGCAAACTTCACCCCGAGCCAAAAACGAAACTATCAGCAAGGATCCTGACGAATGGACGACTGGTGACGAGCCAATGACTCCGTCGCAAGCTTCCTACTTGAAAACATTATGTGAGCAGGCGGGCGACGACAGAAGCTAAGCTGAAGATCTAAGCAAAGCCGAGGCCTCGAAGCGAATCGACGCGCTAAGGAGTGAGCTCAAGCTCTAAAGGCGCTGGGAGACCTACGACAGGTTGGAGGTCGCCAGTTTCGCGATATTTGGCCTGTGATCTGGACGGTCCTAATGGTGAAGGTGGTAGAGTTTGCTAACGATCTTCCACTCTCCAGCGATCTTGAGCAGGGAAAGATAGTCGGTGAATCTTGTGGTTCCAAACTCGTCCTCAACCTTCACAGTCGCTGCATCGCCCGTAATGTCGAGCCATGCGACTGTCCAGTTGGGGCTGGTGTTCGGCGGCAAGCCCGCACCCATCACCTCGCCGACATAGGCATCGACACTCAGCCATTCGACCGCGTCCTGGAAGTTACCGATGATTGATGCGCGTGGGTGGAAGGCTGCCCGCAGCCCTTCTTCGGCACCGGTGGACATGGCCAAAACGTAGCCTTCGATGGTAGCGGTAATAAGACTTTCATCGGTCTGTGACATCGAGGCTTCTCCACGCCAGTGTTTGCAGCGGTCAGAGCATGGAGGGACCGATCCTTGCTGACAACAGGCAAACGGTTATTCGGACCAGTTGGCGCCCGTTTTATTTGTTGCTTTCGCGGTTACTTCTGACGACGCCTCGCGCCACAGGCCGCCAGAAGATCAGGTCGAGTTGAGGTGTGTCGCAAGTTCCCTACTCCGAAACGAGTCGCCGCCCAATGGGTTGACGCGACTTCACCATTTCATCCGCCTCGTTCTGTTCAATAACGAGGGCCTTGCGTTGCGGCTGCTTGATCGAATGCAAGCGTCCGGAGTACGAGTCACCAACTCCCTTGCCGGTCGAGTACAACTTTATCGGCACCGTGGCCTAGCGATGCGCGCAAGCCTTCATGTGGGGGAGAGGCCAGCAGTGCTGCAGCTGATGCCTTCCCTTCTGCGATGGAGCGCGCCTGATAAGCCGCACGGCGCGCCGGTTGTGAACGTGAAGGCAGCCGGCGCGTTCGAGCGCCGTCCCGTTCAGCGAGCGCCGTCCCGTTCACCTGCCTTTCTTTGACGGCGCTGTGTTCAGCTTCCCACGGCAACGCGTGGAAGTCGGGCTTGTGCCCCGCTTCACGGTAGGCAGCCTGAGTGAGGAAACCTGCTTTGTCCCGCTCCACAACGCAAACAAACGGCGGATTCCCCGGGCACCTATAAACGCCTACAGCTTTTTTCATGCAACAGGTGTGCGACGGCTGCTCGAAGATGTCGTCCTTCATTGCGATGACAGAACAAGAGCGAGGATAGCAGCGGTCCGGCATCACTGAAGGTGCGGGAATTCGTAAAAATCGTACAACTCTTTTCATTGCAGAGAGAGTTTCGGCGGGCTTATTAATGTGGCGTTTACCATTGCTTTGAGGGAGGCTGCGATGGTTGCAAAGCTCATAGATATCGCTCAAGCGGCCACTACGGCCACCTTGCTGATGCGCCAGAAGTCCATGGCGGAACCCGCCACATTTCGCCGGGACATGGATCAGTCGCGCAGGGCTATCCGAGCCTCACGCGAGCTTCTGAAGCGCCTTCGTCAACGTCGTCGCGACGTGGCGCTAGGCTGGGAAGATGCCGACCCGTCTACTGTTGCCGTCTCCGCGTTTCAAGCCGACGTTCTCCGCTCTGCATTCCGACGCCTACTCAGGGAAACCGGAGCGCCTGAGTGTCAATGGCGCGATTTAGCTAAGGCCCCCTGGTGCGCGATTTGACTGGGTGCGAGCTGATCGAACTGGCTTGGTGGATTGGATCGTCAGCAAGTAGCCGCTGCCCGCCAGCGGCCCAGCAGCCGTCTTCGGGACTTTGCAGCGGGCGCGCTGGGCCTGACCGGTGGGGCGGTGTGGTATCCGCCGGCTGGCGAACATATGCGCCTCCTCCCAACGCCAGCGAAACATCCAAACGAACGAGGCGATCCAACCGCGATCTCGCCATCCAAGGCCAACACATAGGCCGATAGCAAAGGCCTATAATAGCTGAGAGAACGAAAATGGCCGACGCCATGGTTGGGGAACCCGGGTGGGTAGGCGCCGGCCACAAGCGGAACAGGCCCGCCGCGCCATACCATGGCTGATTTGTCATGACGTGGTTATGGTGTGATCGCGTAGGGCTGGACCAGCGGAACCTAGTAAACGCCGCTTAGTAAGCGATCCTCGACGCGATCGTTCATCGCCACGACGACTTGGGAAACTTGACGGTTGCAGCCCTCTGCCACGTCGAGCTCAAGCCATGAACATCGGCCGCTCGGTCATGAGCAGGCATGCGCCCATCCTACCATATCGCGCTCCCGGTTTGGCAACGCGCGGCAGCAAGGGGGAGGCGACCAGAGCCGATGTGAAGGAGACTAGACAGCTAATACTCGCTTGCGCTAATTTAAAAGTGCCGTAACGTCATGCTCAGGCTTTTGGGGAGGCGACGCCAAGCGCCTTGGTGCCGAAAGCGCCATTGTCGACGGCGAGATCGTCGTTCTGAACGACAAGGGCCTTTCGGTCTTCGCAGCGCTGCGCAAAGCCATCACCCGCCGGCAGCACGACTTGTATTTTGTTGCCTTTGATCTGCTTCACCTTAACGGCCATGATCTGCAGACATGGCGCTGGAGCAGCGGCGCGAGATCCTGTCCAGCATGATCGGGCCCGGCGGGCGTATTCAGTTCAGCGAGCCCTTGCCGGGGGA